>JBIKJX010000303.1:0-3160 GCA_044360785.1 Limnohabitans sp. | reverse complement strand
AGCGATTGCACTTGTCTGTGAGTATGAAGAACAAGAGCGAGCTTTCGCCTCCACGCGGTCCGTCAGTATATGCAAACAGAGTCGTTTCGCCCTGATAGCTTAGCCATTTAATAAGTATGCTTATTATATTGACAGAAATTAATAAGTACAGTTATTATTTCCATGTTCGCCAATGCAGTACTTGGCTTTTGGCACTTTTGGAGAGAAACAATGCAGTTTTACAGAGATGGTTTTAGAGGTGGTAGCCCCGATATCAAGCCAGCAGCGCCCAACCGTAGAAACCGCGGCACCAATGAGCCATTTCCCGAAAAAGTCGATGCTTTAATCTCTGGCACGGGGCCAGCAGGTCTCTGCTTGGCCGCCCAATTGGCACAGTTTCCCGAAATCAGCACCATGATTGTGGAGCGCATGCCGGCCAACATCATCAAGGGCAAGGCCGACGGCATCAACACCCGCACCATGGAAATGTTCCAGGCCTTTGGCTTTGCCGACAAGGTCAAGCGCGAAACTTATTGGGTCAATCAAACGGCTTTCTGGATGCCTGATCCGGCCAATCCCGACCACATCAAGCGCGCAGGTCGCGTCCAAGACGTTGCCGATGACAGCTCGGAAATGCCGCACATCCTGATCAACCAAGCAAGGTTGCATGAGTTGTTTTTGGAAGTGATGCAGAACTCACCTTCTCGCCTGGCGCCCGACTATGGCTGGGAAGTGCTGAGCCTGACCGTGGACCCCACCACGGAAGACCATCCCGTGACGGTGGTGCTGAAAGATTCAACGGGCTTGAATTGGGGCGCGACCAAAACAGTCAGAGCCAACTACGTGGTGGGCTGTGACGGTGCGCACTCTTCGGTGCGGAAAGCCATTGGGGGAGTATTGCATGGCGATGCTGCCCACCAAGCGTGGGGCGTGATGGACATTTTGGCCAATACCGATTTTCCAGATGTCCGGCAAAAGTGTCTCATCTCTTCGGCGAAAGAAGGCAATATCCTCGTCTTACCGCGAGAAGGTGGCTATCTTTTCCGCATGTATGTCGAGTTGGACAAACTACGCCCTGACGAAAAAGCAGCACAGAAAAAGTTCACCCAAGATGACATGATTGCCGCCGCCAATCGCATCATCAAACCGTATTCCTTGGACGTGAAGGAAGTTGTGTGGTGGTCCATTTATGACATTGGTCACAGCCTCACTGACAAGTTTGACGATGTGGGCGATGCCGAAGACCGCTACCCCCATGTGTTTGTAGCAGGTGATGCCTGCCACACACACTCACCCAAAGCAGGGCAAGGCATGAATGTGTCGATGCAAGATACTTTCAATTTAGGTTGGAAACTCATTCACGTACTGCAAGGCCGTGCCGATGCAAAACTCTTGCGCAGTTACACCAAAGAACGGTTGACCGAAGCCAAGCGCTTGGTTGAGACCGATCACAAATGGTCACGCGTCATGTCAGCACCCACAACGCAAGCGGAGCGCGATGGCACAGAAGAGCCTCGCATCATTCGCCAGTTCAAAGAGAATTTGGAATTCACAGGTGGCACCGCGGTCAAGTACGACGCTTCCTATTTGTTTGCGGACAGTGCGCACCAAGCACTGGCCACTGGCGAAGAAATTGGCAGGCGCTTTCACTCCGCACCTGTTGTGCGCTTATCAGATGCCAAGCAAATGCAATTGGGACATGTGGCACAAGCAGATGCCCGTTGGCGAATCTACGCGTTTGCAGACAAGGCTGATTCGGGTCAACAAGGCTCAGCCATTCACAAGTTGGCAGAGTGGCTAGAAAATAATTCACAGTCGCCCGTGGTCAAGCACACGCGAAAAGGGGAAGACATTGATGCTGTGATCGATGTGCGCTTTGTTTTCCAGCAAACTTTTGATCAATTGGCTTACGAGAACATGTCCTCGCTTCTCAAACCTAAAACAGGGTCATTGGGTTTGCAAGACCATGGCAAAGTCTTTTGCGTCGATCACAAGGGTCTGGGCGATATCTTTGACATGCGCGGCATCAACCGCGACTCAGGGTGTTTGATTGTGGTGCGACCAGATCAGTATGTGGCCCATGTGCTGCCGCTGGCGGCCTATGACAAGTTGTCTGCCTATTTTGCAGGCGTGCTTGTTGAAGCCATCTCGCGTTAAACCGATACGGCCAATCAATTTAAACTAGCCGGATGAACTCATCGCATCCGAACTTGCAAACCGAATCGCCTCAAGCGGTTAGCTTTTGGCAGGCGCTGCAGTTCTGGTTCAAGCTGGGCTTCATCAGCTTTGGTGGCCCTGCAGGCCAAATAGCCCTCATGCACGAAGAGTTGGTGGTGCGCAGGCGCTGGCTTTCTGAAAAACGGTTTTTGCACGCTCTTAATTACTGCATGGTGTTGCCCGGACCTGAAGCACAGCAACTGGCCACCTACATTGGTTGGCTGATGCACAAGACGCGTGGCGGTATCGCCGCGGGCGTGTTGTTTGTATTGCCGTCCTTGTTTTTGTTAATTGGCATGTCTTGGCTTTACATTGCCTACGGTCAGGTGACATGGGTGGCAGGTTTGTTCTACGGCATCAAGCCTGCGGTCACCGCCATTGTGTTGCAAGCGGCGCACCGCATTGGCTCGCGAGCACTGAAAAACAATTTATTGTGGGGCATTGCAGGCGCCAGCTTTGTAGCCATCTTTGCACTGGATGTGCCCTTCCCTGTCATTGTCTTGGTGGCTGCCCTCATTGGTTTTTGGGGTGGGCGCATGTTTCCTCAGTCATTCAATTTGGGAGGTGGTCATGTGGCTTCAAACCAGCACTATGGCAGTGCCTTGATTGACGATGACACACCCACACCTGCGCATGCATTTTTTACAAGGAAACGCTTGGCAAAAGTGTTGATAGTGGGTTTAGCTTTATGGCTCATACCCATCAGCTTATTGGTCATGTCTTTCGGTTGGGATCACCTGTACACACAAATGAGTTGGTTCTTCACCAAGGCCGCACTGCTCACTTTCGGTGGCGCTTATGCCGTGTTGCCTTATGTGTTTCAAGGGGCGGTAGATCAGTTTGGCTGGGTCACAGCCACGCAAATGATCGATGGCTTAGCCTTGGGAGAAACCACGCCTGGCCCGCTCATCATGGTGGTGGCATTTGTGGGATTTTTAGGCGGCTATGTCAATGCCGTCTTGGG
>JBIKJX010000302.1:0-3161 GCA_044360785.1 Limnohabitans sp. | reverse complement strand
CCAGGTGTGCGTTACCACATCGTGCGTGGTTCACTCGACTTGCAAGGCGTGAAAGACCGCAAGCAATCGCGTTCTAAATATGGCGCTAAGCGCCCGAAGAAAGCTTAAGTTAGCTTTCAAAAAAGGTGTTGTTCTGGTTTTTAGACGAGCCGGTTCAACGAAGTGACTCCATGTCGGAGTCGAGTAAGTGCAAATTCAAAATGGGTTTGCAGGGTGTCTGGATCGGACGTCCAGCCATCAAACTGAAGCAAAGAGGTGAAATATGCCACGTCGTCGTGAAGTCCCTAAACGTGAAATCCTGCCGGACCCCAAGTACGGTAATGTCGAACTCTCCAAGTTCATGAATGTGATCATGGAAGGCGGTAAAAAAGCGGTTGCCGAGC
The DNA here is from genome assembly GCA_044360785.1 of Limnohabitans sp. Taxonomy (GTDB): domain Bacteria; phylum Pseudomonadota; class Gammaproteobacteria; order Burkholderiales; family Burkholderiaceae_C; genus Limnohabitans_A. The sequence continues at coordinate 2,778 of JBIKJX010000302.1, read as the reverse complement.
GCATCATTTATGGTGCCTTGGAAAATATCGAAAAGAAAACAGGCAAAGACCCTGTCGAACTTTTCTCAATCGCTATCAACAACGTCAAGCCCATGGTGGAAGTTAAATCCCGCCGCGTGGGTGGTGCCAACTACCAGGTGCCAGTCGAAGTTCGCCCTGTCCGTCGCCTGGCTTTGTCCATGCGTTGGATCAAGGAAGCGGCCCGTAAGCGTGGTGAAAAATCCATGGCTTTGCGCTTGGCCAACGAGTTGCTTGAGGCCAATGAAGGCCGCGGCGGCGCGATGAAAAAGCGTGATGAAGTGCACCGTATGGCTGAAGCCAACAAGGCCTTCTCACACTTCCGCTTCTAAATCCTGGAGGTTGTGGCGCAGCCTCGTGCTGTGCTTTCAACCGACCGCAAAGCCCTGTAGAGACCCTGCAGGGCATTTGTATTTTTTGTTTTAACTGATTTCAAGAGGTTGATCATGGCTCGCAATACTCCCATCGAGCGCTATCGCAACATCGGTATTTCTGCACACATTGATGCGGGTAAAACCACCACCACCGAGCGTATTCTTTTTTACACCGGTGTGAATCACAAAATTGGTGAAGTGCATGATGGCGCAGCCACCATGGACTGGATGGAACAGGAACAAGAGCGTGGCATCACGATCACTTCTGCTGCCACCACCTGTTTCTGGAAGGGCATGGATGGCTCTTTCGAAGATCACCGTATCAACATCATTGACACCCCTGGTCACGTTGACTTCACCATTGAAGTTGAGCGTTCCATGCGCGTGCTCGACGGCGCTTGCATGGTTTACTGTGCCGTGGGCGGCGTACAGCCACAGTCTGAAACTGTGTGGCGTCAAGCTAACAAATACAAAGTGCCCCGTTTGGCCTTCGTGAACAAGATGGACCGCACCGGTGCCAACTTCTTCAAAGTTGTAGACCAAATGAAGTTGCGCTTGAAAGCCAATCCCGTGCCAATCGTGATCCCTATTGGCGCCGAAGACAACTTCACCGGTGTGGTCGACCTTCGCAAAATGAAGGCCATCATTTGGGACGAAGCGTCTCAAGGTATGAAGTTCACTTTCGAAGAAATTCCGGCTAACTTGGTCGAATTGGCCCAAGAGTGGCGTGAAAAAATGGTGGAAGCCGCTGCTGAAGCCACTGAAGAACTCATGAACAAGTACCTCGAAGAAGGTGACTTGACTGAAGAAGAAATTACCGCTGGTTTGCGCATGCGCACCATCAACAGCGAAATTCAACCGATGTTGTGCGGTACGGCCTTTAAAAACAAAGGTGTTCAGCGCATGTTGGACGCGGTGTTGGAATTGATGCCTTCCCCCCTCGACGTGAAAGCCATCAAAGGTTTTGACGAAGACGAAAAAGAAGTCACACGCAAAGCCGACGACGAAGAGAAATTCTCAGCGTTGGCCTTCAAATTGATGACTGACCCCTTCGTGGGCCAGCTCACATTCGTGCGCGTGTACTCTGGCGTTCTTAAAAAGGGCGACACGGTTTACAACGCTGTGCGCGGCAAGAAAGAGCGTATCGGTCGTATCGTGCAAATGCACGCCAACAACCGTGAAGAAGTTGACGAGATTCGCGCCGGCGACATCGCTGCTTGCGTGGGTTTGAAAGACGTGACCACAGGCGAAACATTGTGCGACCCCAACGCGGTCATCACTTTGGAGCGCATGGTGTTCCCCGACTCCGTGATCCGTCAAGCTGTCGAACCCAAGACCAAAGCCGACCAAGAAAAAATGGGTATGGCGCTGTCACGTTTGGCTGCTGAAGATCCTTCTTTCCGCGTTCAAACCGACGAAGAATCTGGCCAGACCATCATTGGTGGCCAGGGCGAATTGCACCTCGAAATTATTGTCGATCGCATGAAGCGTGAATTCGGTGTGGAAGCCAACGTCGGCAAGCCTCAAGTGGCTTACCGCGAAACTATCCGCAAGACTGTAGAAGAAGCCGAAGGCAAGTTCGTTCGTCAGTCTGGCGGTAAAGGTCAATACGGTCACGTGGTCTTGAAAGTTGAGCCACAAGAAGCCGGCAAAGGTTTCGAGTTTGTTGACGCCATCAAGGGCGGTGTGGTTCCTCGCGAGTACATCCCTGCTGTGGAAAAAGGCGTGATCGAAGCATTGGGTCAAGGCGTGTTGGCGGGCTACCCAGTCGTTGACGTCAAGGTCACATTGCACTTCGGCTCATACCACGACGTTGACTCCAACGAAATGGCTTTCAAAATGGCCGCCATCTTTGGCTTCAAAGAAGGTTGCCGTAAAGCCAGCCCCGTCATCTTGGAACCCATGATGGCTGTTGAAGTTGAAACACCTGAAGACTACGCTGGTAATGTGATGGGCGATTTGTCCTCACGCCGCGGTATGGTTCAAGGCATGGACGACATGGTCGGCGGTGGCAAAGCCATCAAAGCTGAAGTGCCATTGTCCGAAATGTTTGGCTACTCCACCACATTGCGCTCGATGTCCCAAGGCCGCGCCACGTACACGATGGAATTCAAGCACTACGCTGAAGCCCCCCGTAACGTTGCTGAAGCCATTGTGGCTTCAAGGGCAAAATAAATACATTGCGGGACTGATCAAATTGCGCAGCAGTTTGCTCTGTCCCCAACTGATCAATCTTCCTTAGCAGGATAGAAAAAAAGATAAACCTGTCTGCGATCCAGTGCCACGCTGTACCCGTGCGGTGTGAACAAGCAATTGGATGCAAACATAAAACCACAACACGGGCTTTGTTCTTTGGAGAATTGAAATGGCAAAAGAGAAATTTGAG
>JBIKJX010000301.1:0-3163 GCA_044360785.1 Limnohabitans sp. | reverse complement strand
TTCGGGGGCGGCGGCGGTGGGGGCGGCGGAATGTCTGGCTTGGTCTCTTCCAAAAGAACGGCCTCAACCGGTCCCTTGATCACCTTCACAAACTTGCGCGCAAGTCCGGAGTTGATGGCCCAAAACAGCAGACCGTGTAACACCACCACAACCGTCAATCCCACAATGTGTTTGCGGGGTGTTCGCTGCCGGCTGGCGTAGTCAATCATTTAGCAAGTACTCCATTGTCTGAATCTTCAAAAATTTCACATCCTTTTGGATGAATGCAGGTTTCACTTTGCAGAGTAGCGATTCTGGTGGATGGTTCATCTTGGTGTCATAGTCCGTTAAGACGAGTCAGTCCTTATAGGGAAGACCGCTGAATTCCCATCTCGGCCAAAACTTCTTGGGTATGTTCGCCACACAATGCACCAGGAGAGGGCTTGCGCAAAGTGCTTCTGGAAAAACGGGGTGCAGGCGCAGGCTGCATCTGACCATTCACATCGACAAACAATTCGCGTGACTTGTTGTGTGGATGATCTGCGGCTTCCGTCAAACTCAAAACGGGTGCAAAGCAGACGTCCGTGCCCTCAAGCAGAATTTGCCATTCAGCACGTGTTTTTTGTTGAATGGTGTTTGCCACTCTTTGCTTCAATTCAGGCCAATGTCGTGCGTCGTATTGCAAGGCTGGATCGACATCGTCCAGTTTTAACAATTGCAAAAGCTGCGCATAAAACTGCGGCTCAATGGCACCCAAACTGATGTAGCGGCCGTCTGCGCATTCAAACACTTCATAAAACGGTGAGCTGTTTGAGAAAAAATTTCGCTCAGCTTGGTCTACCCAAGAACCATTGCTGCGCATCTGGTGCATCAATCCACTCATGGCCGTCACGCCATCGATCATGGCGGCATCGATCACTTGGCCGCATCCCGATTTTTGCGCTTCAAGCAATGCGCACACCAAGCCAAAAGCCAAGAACATGGCACCGCCCGCCATGTCGCCCACGATAGTGGGCGGAATCACGGGTGCTTGTCCTTGTCGCGCGGAAGTTGACATCACGCCAGTGAGTGCCACATAGTTGATGTCGTGGCCAGCCGCCTGCGCCAGCGGCCCTGTTTGTCCCCAACCTGTCACGCGGCCATACACCAGTTTGGGATTGCGTGATTCAACGGCATCCGGGCCGAAACCCAGACGCTCCATGACACCGGGTCTGAACCCTTCAATGAGCGCATCGGCTGACTCAATCAAAGTCCAAGCCACTTGACGATCGGCTTCTGATTTGAGGTCCAAGGCAATAGAACGTTTACCCCGCTGCGTAGCGGCTCTTGGGTATTTGGCGGCACGGGCCACGTCTGCAGCCCGATCGATCACGATGACGTCAGCACCCATGTCTGCCAGCATCATGCCCGCAAAGGGTCCAGGCCCGATGCCGGCAAATTCAATGATTTTTAGGCCCGTCAATGGACCTTGAGAAACATGGGACGGTTTGACAGAGGGGTTTGAAGTGGGATTGGATAACATCGTCAAAAACCAATTGCAAGGCAAGCAAATAATCAGAGCAGTATGTTCGCACTTTGACAGACATTTGCCCCCTCCATATGAAGTATGCAGACAAACGCAGTTTGCGGAAAACTGCCCTTAACAAATTCCTTAGGAAATATGATGTTTAGACTTGACGGCAAGGTCGCTTTGGTCAGTGGCGCGGGCAGAGGGATGGGGTTTGGTGTGGCGCAATGCTTGGCGAAACAAGGTGCCCTTGTAGTGGTGAATGATTTTTTTGCAGATCGCGCAGAAGCTGCAGCACAAGCCCTGCAAAACGAAGGCCTGTCAGCCGATTTTGCAGTGGCCGATATGACCGACCGTAACGCCATTTTTGACATGACGGCCAAGTTGATTGAAAAACACGGCGCCATCGACGTCTTTGTTCACAATGCCGGTATTCCTGCCCAGGGCTGGGGTTACAGCAAGTTTTTGGAATCACCGCCCGAGGAATGGGACAGCTGGTTACAACTTAATTTGCACGGCTTGATGCATGCGTGTCAGGCTATCTTGCCCCACATGATTGAAAAAAAATGGGGGCGCATTGTGGCCATCAACTCCGATGCTTCTCGCACCGCAACTGGCATGGGCCTGTGTGCCTACGGCGCTGCCAAGGCGGCAGCCATTGGCTTCATCCGAAACTTGTCTGGCGAAATGGGGCGCCATGGCATTACTTGCAACGCCCTGTCTTTGGGCACCATGAACAACTGGGAAGGCTCTGAGCAAGTGGCCAGGAAAACAGCCTCAGTGGCCCGCGCAGGCTCGCCGCAAGACGTGGGGGCAGCCGTGCTGTACCTGGCATCCCTTGAAGCCGAGTGGGTCAATGGCCAAGTTCTCCCCGTGAATGGCGGTAGTTTGGTATCGTAATGCCATGCCGAATTCATCGTCTTCAGAAAAAGCCCTTCTGTTAGACAAACACGCCTATCAGATTTCGCATCTGATCGCGAGTTTTACGGTGCCCTTGATGCGCAAGCTTTACCATCAATTTGATGGTGACATGGTGCAGATGATTATCTTTGGTGAAATTTCATTGCACAACGTGTCGCAATTTTTTCGCAAAGGTGGCGCAGACGTCCCGGAAAAACTATTGGACGACATGGCGCTGCGCAGCAAGCTCATGAATTCATGCAATGTGCTCTCCATCAGTGAAGCCACAGGTATTCCGCGTGAAACCGTCAGACGCAAGGTCGACCAGCTGCTCAAGAAGGGTTTGCTTTACAGGGACAAAAACAATCGTTTGATGGTGCGCTCTGGGGTCAGTGCCGGATTTGCCAAGCGCAATGCCGAAACAACGCAAGAGATTTTGGAATTGGCTGCCAAGCTTCAAGGCCTATTGCGAACCGAAGACGACGATCAAGATTGACCAAGACTGGCCAAGAAGATTGATCTGAAAGATCTATTCAAGAGTACCCAAAATGGGTTTTCCGGCTCTGCAAACGCTTCACATTGCGCAAGACTATGGGCACAGCAACGACCCAACTGAACTGCCGTCGTTGCCCAATGATTCACAGGGCTATAGCCCACTACATGGAAGACACACATGGAAACCTTGATTTACGACCACGTCAGGACCCCCCGAGGCAAAGGCAAACCTGATGGCAGCCTTCATGAAGTGACGCCAGTTTGGCTGGCCAGTCGACCTTT
>JBIKJX010000300.1:0-3166 GCA_044360785.1 Limnohabitans sp. | reverse complement strand
GCGGCTTGGAATGCACGATTGACAGCCTTTGATCATCGTTACACCGACTTGATTGACAACGATGAGTTTTGGACGCGCACCAACATTGCCAAGGCCAGAAATCAGGGCCTTGAATTGGCTTTGTCGGGTCAATGGCATTTGCCAGGATGGGGTGTCAAGCAATGGCGCTTTAGCATGACTTCACAGGACCCTCAAAACGAAGTCACCCAACAAGCCTTGTCACGTCGCGCCAAAACGCTGGTTCAAGCGGGTCTCTCGCAAAGCATTGGCAATTGGGACACAGGTCTTCAAATGCGCTACAACGGCGCCCGCGCAGATGATTCCAACACTTTGGCGGCCTACACCGTGCTTGACCTCACAGCCAGTCGCGCCCTCACACCAGAATTGCGCGTCAATTTACGACTTGAAAACGCCACCAACGAAAGCTACCAAAGCATTTATGGCTACAACATGCCCAAGCGTGGTTTGTTTGTCGGTTTGCGTTGGGCGCCTGTTCGATAAGGACCAGGGCGATGCACTTTGTTTTGCGCCAATTATTGAAATTGAAGGTGACACGCCTTGTCGTTTGGGCGGCCTGTTGCTTGCCTTTGATTTCAATCGCGCAAAACAATGCAGCACCTAAGCCTCAAGGTGCTTTCAATTTGACGGATGACCGTGGTCGTTTGGTGGTGATTGAAAAAGCGCCGCTGCGCATCATTAGCTTGTTGCCTTCCTTGGGTGAGATTGTGTGCGAGCTTCAAGCTTGCGATCGCTTGGTCGGGGTCGATCGCTACAGCAATTGGCCAGAGCTTGTTCAGACTTTGCCCAAATTGGGCGGCATTGACGATACACAGCTCGAAGCCTTGGTCAAACTCAAACCCGACTTGGTTCTGCTGGCGCGCTCTGCGCGTGTGACACAACGCCTAGAGTCGATGGGCATCAAGGTGGTGGCGCTTGAACCGCAAAATCAAGAAGACATGCGACGGGTGATTCAACTCATAGCGGGGGCATTGCATTTGCCACAACACCCAGAACGCGCACATCTTTTGTGGCAAAAAATTCAAAACAAACTTGACGCTGCAGCATTGCGAGTGCCCGCCAAAGCCAAAGGCATGCGCATTTACTTTGAAGCCGGCAGTGGTTATTTTGCAGCGGGTGAGGCCTCCTACATTGGTGAAACCCTCAAGCGCCTGGGTTTGGTCAATGTAGTTCCATCATCGATGGGTGCTTTCCCGCAGGTGAATCCTGAATTCATCGTGAAGGCAAATCCGCAAATTATTTTCATGGGCGAACGGACTGCCACCGACTTGAAAAGTCGGCCCGGCTGGCAAAGAATAGATGGCATTTCTCAACAAAAAATTTGCGCTTTCACACCAGAGCAGTCAGACATCATTGTCAGGTCTGGACCGCGTATTCCCGACGCGGCCGATTTGATGGTGGCTTGTTTAAAAAGGATTTTTCCTGAATGAATGCGCGTCAAGTGAATTCAACAGGTCGACTGGCGCTGCAATTGACAGTGCTGTTGTTGTTGCTTGTGGCCTTGGGTGCTGTGGTAGGCAGCGATGGCTTTGCGTGGCAACAACTTGAAGCTGATGCCAGCTTGATTGTCGACATTCGCTTGCCCAGAACGCTGGGGGCTTGCTTGGCGGGTGCTTTGTTGGGACTGGCTGGCGCTTTGGCGCAAGGATTGTTTAGAAACCCATTGGCCGATCCTTATTTATTAGGCAGTGCATCTGGCGCCAGTTTAGGTGTTGCAATTGGCATGGTGCTTCTCAGTCAAATTGATGTGGCGCCTTGGATCATGCGCATTGGGATTACTGGCATGGCATTCATGGGCGCTTGGTTGGCTGTGGCCTTGTCGTTGATGTTGTCTTGGGGTGTACAGCACACGCTGCGATTATTGTTGGCGGGTGTTGTGGTGGGCGTTGTGTTTGGGGCCATTGCTTCATTGCTCTTGGTCATGTTTCCTCAAATTCAAGGCTCAGTGCAATCTTTCATGCTGGGCTCTACGGCCTATGTGAGTTGGTCAGCATGCGGTTTGATGTTGGCTGTGTTGATGGTGTCATGGCTCATTTCTTTGGCGGCCAGTCCTTTGCTAGACGGCTTGGCTTTGGGTGAATCGACGGCCCTGAGTCTGGGCTTGCCAGTCAAGTCTTTGCGTTGGCTTTTGTTGGCCCTTTTGGCTTTGTGTACCGCAGCCGCGGTGGCGCAGACAGGCTTGATTGCGTTTGTCGGTTTGGCTGCACCGCATTTGGTTCGAGCCAGAGTCAAAGCCGTGCATGGCAAGACGCTTAGCTTGTCATGCCTGATGGGTGCTGTCTTGCTAGGGGCTGCAGATTTACTGGCACGCAGCCTCATGGCGCCAACTGAATTGCCAGTGGGTGTATTGACTGCCATTTTGGGCGGTGGGTACATGCTGTTTCTCATGCGCGGCATGTCCGCCAACTCGGTCAAGCAGGCAGGAGGTCGCACATGAGCATCCGTGTGAACGCATCCCCCAAAATGGCCTTGAAAGCAAACCAGCTATCGGTTCAGCTGGGCGACTTGACCGCGGTCAATCAAGTTTCACTTGAACTTCATGCAGGTCAATGGGTGGCACTGATTGGCCCTAACGGTGCCGGCAAATCCACCTTGCTCAAAGCCCTGGCTGGCCTCACACCTGCGCAAGGGCAGGTCGAATTGTTGGGCAAACCTTGGGCCCAATGGCAACGACGTGAGCGGGCTCAATCACTGGCCTGGTTGGGGCAAGCTGAGGCAGGGCAAGACGATCTAACGGTTTACGATGTGGCCATGTTGGGTCGTTTGCCGCACCAGGCTTGGTTGGCATCGCCCAGTTCGCAGGACCGCGCCGTGGTAGAGGTTGCTCTCAAAACTGTGCAGGCATGGGAGTGGCGTTCTCGCAGTTTGGGACAGCTTTCTGGCGGTGAACGCCAGCGCGTCTTGTTGGCACGCGCTCTGGCAGTTCAGGCCGATGTGTATTTGATGGACGAGCCCTTGTCAGGGGTGGATTTACCCCACCAAGCAGACTGGCTTGAGTGGGTTCGCTGCCTCACTGAACAAGGTGCTGCGGTGGTCAGTGTGCTGCATGAACTGAACTTGGCTTTGCAAGCCGACCGCTTGTGGGTGATGTCCGCAGGCAAGCTGGTCCATGATGGCTTGCCCAATTCAAACGACACCCTTCAGGCTG
>JBIKJX010000299.1:0-3173 GCA_044360785.1 Limnohabitans sp. | reverse complement strand
CCCCACAAAGCCTAAAGTACCGACGACCGCCAGCAAAGACAAAGCTGAAAAATCATCTGCTGAAGGTCGCAGAATAATGAGCACGCCCGCAAGGCCAGCAAAGATGGCCATCCATGTTTTGAAATCAACTTTTTCACGCAGGAAAATACGTGCCCCTAGCACCACAAACAAGGGCGCAGCCTGCAAGATGGCGGTGGCAGATGAAATGGGGGTGAGGGCAATGGCCAAGATGTAAAACAAGCGACCAAAAAATTCAAAAATAGCCCTGTACAACATGTGTCGGGTGAAGACTTGCGCTTGAAAAAGTGGCGCTTTGACTCGCCGTGCCATGAACGCAAAGATGCAAAGTCCACCAAGGCCAAAAATCATCAAGACCTGCCCCACTGGCACTTGTTTTGTAACGGTCTTCAGGAAGGCATCTTCAATGGCAAATGCTGCCATTGACGCAATCATCCAGACAATGCCTGATAAGTTTTTTTGTCGGTTGTCAGCAGAAAGAGGCATGCTCAATGCAAATTGCGCTTGCCAGACTCATTGCTAAGAGCGTCTAGGATGAACATGGGAATGTCGACATCAAACTTTTCACCATCTTCGGCCACACAAAAATAGCTGCCGTGCATGGTGCCTGTAGGGGTTCTTAAACGCGTACCGCTGGTGTATTGAAATTTCTCGCCAGGTTGTAGCAAGGGTTGGTAACCCACCACGCCAAGGCCTTTGATTTTTTCGTGAAGGCCATTGGCATCGTTCACGCTCCATGACCTAGAAATCACTTGTGCCGCAATGTTGCCTGTGTTGGTGATGGTAATACTGTAAGCAAATGTATAGAGATCACCTGTGGGATCGGATTGCTCAGGCAAGTACTGGGGCGTCACTTCGACTTGGAGTTTGTAATTTGGCATAGTTTGATTTTGAACGCATCCATGTTAAGCGATCAGGGGCAAGGACCTCAATCGTTTTCCAGTTAATTGATACAGCGCATTGGCAACTGCCGGCGCCAGCGGTGGCACAGCCGGCTCACCCACACCCTCTGGCGAGTTGGTGCTGGGCACAATCCAAGTTTCTACAACAGGGGCTTGCGACATACGCACCAAGGGGTAGTTGGTGAAGTTGTTTTGCTGAACCACACCCTCTTGAATGTCAATTTTTCCATACAAAGCAGCGGTCAGCGCAAAAATAACTGAGCTCTCAACTTGCTGTGCCACTGTTCCAGGATTGACCACGGTGCCGCAGTCGATGGCACACACCACACGATGCACACGCGGCATGCCGCCTTGAAGTGAAACCTCTGCCACTTGCGCCACGATAGAGCCAAAGGATTCGTGCAAGGCGACACCATGGGCATGTCCTGTTGGCAATGCACTTCCCCACTTTGCTTTTTCTGCCGCCAGCTTCAAAACAGCTGCATATCTCGGTGCATTTTTCAGAAGCGCCGTGCGAAATGCCACAGGATCTTGTTTTGACTCAACGGCTAACTCGTCAATGAAGCTCTCCGAAAAGAAGGCATTGTGTGAATGTCCCACCGAGCGCCAAAAACCAATGGGCACGCCCATCTTGGTGGACACATGCGCCATGCGCTGATGCGCAAAGCCATAAGGTAAATCAAACAAACCTTCGGCAGTTGTTTTGTCGGGTGCGTCGATGGGGCCAGAAAGTGCAGGCAGCACTCTGGACATCCAACGCGGTGAAATGGCATCGCCAGCCGATTTGATTTGCAAGCTTTCAACTTGACCTTGACCGTTCACAGCGGCGCTCAATTGCGCCACATGCATAGGACGGTAAAAGTCATGTGTCATGTCTTGTTCGCGCGACCATACCAATTGCACAGGCTGACCATTAGCGACCATGGCCAGTTGAGCGGCTTGAACCACGACATCGACTTCCAAGCGTCGGCCAAATCCACCCCCCAACAGCGTGACATTCAATTTAACTTTGTCTTCTGACAAGTCCGCTACTTTGGCAGCAGCAGCACGTGCTAAACCAGGCACTTGTGTGGGCGCCCAAATTTCCAATTGGCCATCTTTGAATTGCGCTGTGCAATTCATGGGCTCCATGGTGGCGTGTGCCAAATAAGGCGCTGTGTATTGCGCTCGAATGACTTTGGCTGCGCCAGTTTCTGCTTTGTCTACATCGCCCAGCTCATGAAATGTAAAACCACTGTCCGTTTTAAGTTTGTCTTGAAGTTCTGCCGCAATGCGCTGGGTATCGATGGCGCCTTCTTTGCGCTGAATCCATTGTGCTTTGACTTTTTGAGCGGCTTGTTGTGCATGCCATGTTGATTTGGCAATGACTGCATACCCCGCCGCAGAACCTGCTGCACTGGACAACTGAATGCATTTCACAACGCCAGGCATGGCCATGGCATCTTGCACCTCGATGCTTCCTAGGCTGCCGCCCATCTGTGGCACTTGCACAATGCTGGCAAACAGCATGTTGGGAAGGCGAATGTCCATGCCAAAAACAGCAGTGCCATTGGTTTTGGCAGGCACATCGGCGCGCGGTGTGGTCTGGCCAATCACGCGCCATTCTTTGCGGTCTTTCAAAACGACGTTGGCGGGTGTCTGAGCAGCAGCACCTTTGGCCAACTCACCATAGTGTGCAGACTTGCCCGATGAATGCGTCACCAAACCTTCTTTGACAAGCAGTTCTTTAACAGGTAATTTCCACTGATCTGCAGCCGATAACAGCAAACTGGCTTTGGCAGTGGCTGCAGCCATGCGCAAATTTTCCCAAGCATCTTTGACAGACGATGACCCACCGGTTGCATTGACGCCCAACTCGCGCGCAACTTTGCTGACCATCCATTCCCCAGTCTTGACCATCAACGGTTTGTCAGTGCCTTCTGACTCTAAGGGGTGAAATGGCAAGGTGCCTACAAACATGGCAACGTTGCCGTAAATGGCATCATGTCCTGCTTGCTCTAATCGAATATTCTTCAAAGGAACGTCCAGTTCCTCGGCCACCAACATGGCCAATGCGTTGTGAATGCCCTGCCCCATGTCGCTGCGATGCATGGCCATGACCACGCTGCCGTCTTTGGCAATTTTGATCCAGCCATTCAAGGCCACATCGCCTTCCGTGAGAAGCATGTTGTCTGGCCGACCCATGCGAGAGCGCGGTGGCATGAAGCCCCACCCCACAACCAATGCGCCTGTCAGGCCTAAACCGCTAAGAAG
>JBIKJX010000298.1:0-3174 GCA_044360785.1 Limnohabitans sp. | reverse complement strand
TCCATGAAAATTTTCAAAACACTCCAAGATTTGGCTTTGTGCGTTGGCCAAACGGTTGCAGTTTCACCCTGGACCGATATTACGCAAACACAAGTCAATCAATTTGCAGATGCCACTGGCGATCACCAATGGATTCACATTGATGTTGAAAAAGCCAAAGCTGGCCCGTTTGGTGGACCCATTGCGCACGGATTTTTAACCTTGTCTCTGATTCCCATGTTGTCGGAAAGCGCCATCAAAATTGAAGATGTGCGAATGGGCGTTAACTATGGTCTGAACAAGGTCAGATTCACCTCACCCGTGCCCGTTGGGAGCAAGTTGCGCGGTCACATGAAGTTGCTGAGTGCAACAACCATTGATGGCAATGGCATGCAGTTCGCTTGGGAGATGACCATTGAACGCGAAGGTGCTGATAAGCCCGCTTGCATTGCTGAAAGTCTGGCGCGCTACTACGTTTAAGCGCTAGGTGTTGGCTGGCATGGCAAACGCGTTTTGCCGCCACGCTTCGTACACTGTCACAGCCACGCTGTTTGACAAATTCAAGCTGCGTTGACCCGCCAGCATGGGCAACTTCAAGCGATTGGCGGGATCAAAACTTTCGCGCAGTTCTGGCGAAAGTCCACGGGTTTCAGCACCAAACACCAGCCAGTCGCCTTTTTCAAAAGTAGTGTCTTGGACAAAACGCGTGCCTTTGGTGGTGAGCGCAAACATGCGCGACACATTGGGATTTTCTTGCTTTAAGAATTCTTCCCAATTGGCGTGTCGCTTGACCTGCGCATATTCGTGATAATCCAAACCGGCCCGTCGCATGTGTTTGTCGTCCATTGAAAAGCCCAAAGGCTCGATGAGGTGCAAAGCGCAGCCCGTATTGGCCGCGAGGCGAATGACGTTGCCCGTGTTGGGTGGAATTTCGGGTTCAACTAAAACAATTTGAAACATAAGCGTATTGTGCTTGGTTTCAATGGGGCGTTTTGGCCAAAACCAATGCGCCGACATGGGATGCACCCGCTTGTTTCAGAACTCTCGCTGCAAAGTTGAGCGTGGCACCGCTGGTCACGACATCGTCAATCAGCAAAATATTTTTGCCACGCAACGAGGCAGCCTTGAGGGGCGCCACAGCAAATGCGCCCGTGAGATTGGTCAGCCGCTGACTTCGCTTCAGGGTGCTTTGTGGCGCGGTGTTTTTCAAGCGGAGCAAGGTTTGGAATTGCGTTTTTTGTGGGCCAAGGTGCTGCGCCAATATCAGGGATTGGTTGAAGCCGCGCTGGGCCAGCCGTTCTATCGACAAAGGAATAGGAATCAAAAAATGTGCCTTTAGCAGGGCGTCGTCCGCATGGGGTGCGCTTTGCATCAAAAGTGCAAACTGTTTGGCCCATGCTGCGTCGTTGTAAAACTTGAACTTGGCGATGAGTGAAGTCCATGGCCAGGTGTAAGACAGGGCCACGCAGCAAGCATCTAAGTCGGGCGCTTGTTGGGTGCAGGTGCTACAAACCATGGTGCTGAGTTCGGTGGCACAAAGCGGGCAACGAGAAACCGGCCGTGCAAACGCCGCAACACATAAGTCGCAAACGGCATGAGAAGGCCAGGCTCGGCAAACGGCACATTGGCTTGGGAGCTTGATCATGAATCAATATACTCAGCCATCTGACCATTCCAGCTTTCATTTGCATGCCCAACGAACGCCCGCCCAGCCTAGACCCCATTGCCGCAAGCAGATGGGCGCACATGCCATGGCATGGCGAAAAAAAACAGGCCAGTGCCGAATCGCCATGGCTGCATGAAGAAGTGGCACGGCGCATGGCGGAAAGGCTCCCCTTCATTCGCTTGCAGCCAAAGACATGGGCCTTTTGGAATCCTGTTCGTGCGGGCCTCAACGCATTGGTTTTGTTGCAAAAAATTTATCCTGAATCAAAAGGGTATTTGACGGCAGAGCGATCAGGTGAAGCCGAATGGGTGAGGGACAAAATCAATGCGCCGTGGTGGCGCCCTCAAAGTTGGTTTCGCAAGGGCCTTCAGGCTAGCCCGCTTGCCAACAACAGCATGGACATGGTTTGGGCCAACATGTTGTTGCATCAACAGGCGTCACCTCAAGCCTTGTTGGCTGAGTGGCATCGTGTTTTGGCGGTGGATGGTTTCTTGATGTTTTCATGCTTGGGGCCTGACACGCTTCAAGAATTAAGAAACATTTATGCCGCCCAAAACTGGCCCATGCCGGCGCATGAATTCACGGACATGCACGATTGGGGCGACATGTTGGTTCATGCAGGTTTTGCGGAACCGGTCATGGACATGGAAAAAATTAACCTGACTTACGTCAATTCAGAAAAACTTGTGGAAGATTTGCGTAAGTTAGGGCGTAATTTTCATGTCAGTCGATTTGCTGGATTGCGCGGAAAAAAATGGCATCAAGATTTCCAGCAAGCACTTTTGTCTTTGGCCAAAAAAGACGCGGAAGGCAGACTGGTGCTCACTTTCGAGGTGGTTTATGGCCATGCCTTGAAGCCGCAACCGCGCATCAAAGTGGATTCACAAAGTCGAATTGGCTTGGATGACATGCGTCAAATGCTGAGAAATCCACAAAAGAAATCAAATCAAGTTTGATAAATCTCAAACTTGGCTTCCAACTCGGTTAAAATTTCGCCCGTTGAGCTTAACCGTCGACGGCCTTCTCGTGGCTGTGTGTGAAGCCTCTTTTCGTGTTCCCTTTTGTAACAACTGTAGTGGTTTCTTTTTGAAACTTGGAAGTTAGTGAAAACTATGAAGAGCATTTCCAAAACATTGGTGTCCTTGCTGGGCAAAGCAGGTATTTGGGCTGGCGCTTGGGTGGTAACAGCCGCTCACGCTGTCAAAGACTTGCCAGGCGGCCCTGCTGTCAATCAACTTGATTTTCATCCCGCAGCCACCAAGATTGCTGAAGAGCAGCATTCCCTGCATGTGTTCATGATGGTTTTGTGCACTGTCATTTTCATTGCAGTGTTTGCTGTCATGTTCTACTCGATTTGGAAACACCGCAAATCTGTCGGCCACAAGCCAGCCACATTCCATGAGTCCATGACAGTTGAAGTCATTTGGACCATCGTGCCCTTCATCATTGTGATTTTGATGGCGCTGCCAGCCACCAAAGTTTTGGTTGCCCAAAAGGACACCACCAACGCAGAACTCACCATCAAAGCC
>JBIKJX010000297.1:0-3176 GCA_044360785.1 Limnohabitans sp. | reverse complement strand
CTGACGCCGGGATTTGTGCTCGAGCTCTTCGACTTTTGCAATCATCTTTTGATTGGCTGACAAAAACGGCAACGTTGTGTCCCACTGCGCTTGAACCAAGCCTTCCCGAATAAATATTTCACGGGCCGTTTGAGGATCAATCTTTCCAAAGGGTACGCGCCGTCCGCTGTAAACCACCAACCCATACAAAGTTGCTCTCTCAAGGGCAATGACCTCTGCAGATTTCTTTTCCCAATGGGGATCAAGCAATTGCTTTTTAAGAATGTGTGAGCCTACCTGCTCTAACCACGCAGGCTCAATGCCTGCAATCCCTCGACCAAACAAACGGGTCGTTTCAACCAGTTCTGAGACCACCGTCCAGCGACCCGGTTTTTTGGACAAATGCGCACCGGGATGTCGGTAAAACTTGATGCCACGCGCACCCAAATAAACATCTTCTTCGTCTTGCTTGCATCCAACATTGCCAAGCAGCCCTGCCAACATGGACAAATGGATTTGCTCGTATGTGGCGGGCTTTGAATTCAAGGCCCAACGATGCTCAGCGACCGTGGTGTGCAATTGTGAGTAAGTGTCACGCCACTCTCTCACACGTCTAATGTTGATGAAATTTTGACGCAGCAGTTGCTCGTGTTGTCTGTTACTGAGTTTGTGTTCTGCACCAGCGGGAGATTTACCGCCTCTTGACTCAGACAGCCACTTCCATAATTTCAAGTAGCCACTGAATTCGCTTTTTTCATCGTCAAACTTGGCGTGGGATTGATCTGCTTGCGATTGCGCATCCATGGGTCTGTCGCGAACATCTTGAACAGACAGTGCACTGGCAATCACCAGCACTTCGTCAAGCGCTTGTCGATTGCGTGCCTCTAAGATCATCCGACCCACCCGTGGGTCCAAAGGCAACCTCGCCAACTCTGTCCCAATGGGCGTCAACTCGTTGGTATCGTCCACAGCGCCCAGTTCGGCCAACAGTTGGTAACCATCGGTAATGGCGCGCTTAGAAGGGGCTTCAATGAACGGGAAATCATCAACCCCACCCCGATGAAGCGATTTCATGCGCAAGATCACACCCGCCAACGAGGACCGCAAAATTTCAGGGTCTGTGAATTTAGGACGTGCGTTGAAGTCGGCTTCATCGTAGAGGCGAATACAAATGCCGTCGGCAACTCGTCCGCATCGACCCGCGCGCTGATTGGCAGCAGCTTGACTGATGGGTTCCACCATCAACTGTTCAACCTTGCTGCGAAGGCTGTAGCGCTTGACGCGTGCTGTGCCTGCATCAATGACGTACCGAATGCCGGGGACCGTCAATGAGGTTTCTGCCACATTGGTCGCCAACACAATGCGACGTCCCGTGTGGTTGTCAAAGACCCGATCCTGATCAGCTTGCGAAAGACGTGCAAACAGGGGCAAAACTTCGGCATTTCGCGTGACAGGGTTGTGCGTCAAATGTTGACGCAAGTGGTCGGTCGCTTCACGAATTTCACGCTCACCGGGCAGAAAAATCAAAATATCGCCCGAGGCATGGCCCATCCATAGTTCGTCGACCGCTTCGGCAATGGCATCGTTCAAATCATGCTCACGGGACTCTTCAAAAGGCCGCCAGCGCATTTCGACAGGAAATGTTCTGCCAGACACCATGATGACGGGCGCAGGTCCTTTGCGTGACGCAAAGTGCTGGGCAAATCGATTGGCATCGATGGTGGCCGAGGTCACCACAATCTTTAAATCGGGACGCCTTGGCAAAATTTGGCGAAGATATCCCAATAAAAAATCAATGTTCAAGCTGCGTTCATGCGCTTCATCAATGATCAATGTGTCGTAGGCTTCCAGCAAAGGATCATTTTGAGTCTCTGCCAGCAAAATGCCGTCGGTCATGAGTTTGACGGATGCATCCTTAGACAGACGGTCTTGAAATCGGACCTTGAAGCCAACCACTTCGCCCAAAGGTGTCTTTAGTTCTTCAGCAATGCGCTTGGCGACACTGCTGGCCGCGATTCGCCGGGGTTGCGTATGGCCAATCCATTTTCCGCGCTGGCCAGGTAAAGCATTGAGTCGCCCCCTGCCCAGAGCCAACGCTATTTTGGGGAGTTGGGTGGTTTTTCCCGAGCCCGTCTCACCGCACACAATGATGACCTGATGTTCTGCCATGGCCTGCGCAATTTCGTCGCGCTTTGCAGACACTGGCAAGGACTCAGGAAACTCGATTTTCAAGGGGGTGGCGGACAATGGCAAAACTTCTGTAAAAATCAGGGATGGCGTAAGGCCTGAATTATCCGCTGTCTTGGCCCTTTTCGAGAGACTCTAAAGCCCATGTCCACTGTCTTCAACTTTACCTTTGTGCCCTGGTTTCGCTCCGTGGCACCCTACATTCACATGCACCGTGGCAAAACTTTTGTCGTGGGCATTGCGGGTGAAGCCATCGCAGCAGGTAAGTTGCAACATTTGGCCCAAGATTTGGCGCTGATTCAAAGCATGGGCGTCAAAATCGTGTTGGTTCATGGCTTCAGACCCCAAGTCAATGAACAACTCAAGGCCAAGGGCCATGAAGCCAAGTACTCGCATGGCATTCGAATTACAGACGAAGTTGCCCTGGATTGCGCGCAAGAAGCAGCGGGTCAATTGCGTTACGAGATTGAAGCGGCCTTCAGCCAAGGTCTGCCCAACACCCCCATGGCAGGTTCTACCGTTCGCGTTATCAGCGGCAATTTTCTAACAGCGCGGCCCGTCGGCATTGTGGATGGCGTTGATTTTCAACACTCTGGTTTGGTGCGTAAAGTCGATGTGGCAGGCATCACACAAACTTTGGGCATGGGTGCCATGGTGTTGTTGTCACCCTTTGGTTTTTCACCGACCGGTGAAGCGTTCAATCTCAGCATGGAAGAAGTGGCCACCAGTGTTGCCATCGAACTGCAAGCTGACAAACTCATTTTCCTGACCGAGGTTGCAGGGTTGCGCGTCAAACCTCTCGAAGCAGAATCTGAGGACAACCCGATTGATACCGAATTGCCTTTGGCAGATGCAGAGAGCTTGCTCAAAAAATTACCATCGCCCCTTGTGCCAACAGACCATGCTTTTTATTTGCAGCATTGTGTCAAGGCGTGCAAACAAGGTGTCGAGCGCAGCCACATCTTGCCCTTTGCGGTGGATGGTGCGCTGTTGCTTGAAATCTATGTCCA
>JBIKJX010000296.1:0-3185 GCA_044360785.1 Limnohabitans sp. | reverse complement strand
GCGCACGCACCGATGTTTTAGGCGGCCAAGTCGACATGATGTTCGATGCCGTAACCACCATGACAGAGCAGGTTAAGGCAGGCAAAGTCAAAGCCGTGGGTACCAGCGGCAAAGTTCGATCTGATGTGCTGCCCGAAGTACCAACGCTGAACGAATCTGGCGTAGCAGGTTATGAGGCCACTATTTGGTTGGGCCTCATGGCACCCAAAGGTACGCCCAAAGCCATTGTCGACAAACTCAATGAAGCCGTTTCTAAAATTGCATCACAACCAGACGTGAAACAACAATGGGCCAAACAAGGCGCTGCCCCCATCGTTTTGAACCCAGTGCAGTTTGATAAGTATTTGCAAGACGACATTGCCAAGTGGGCAGGCGTTATCAAATCTGCCAACATCAAACTGGATTGATTGTTTTGACACGCTTTATCCATTTGCTTAGCGGTGGTGCCGCACAAGGTTTGGTCAATGCCCTCAAACCAGCCATTGAGACGACCACCGACACGCAGCTCTCCTGTACCTTTGGTGCCGTGGGCTTGATGAAACAAAAGTTGCTGGAAGGTGCCCCCAGCGATGTGGTCATTTTGACCGCTGCGCTCATTGAGCAACTTACCGTATCGGGGCATTTGTTGGCGGGCAGTGCGCGTCATTTGGGACCCGTTAAGACGGGTGTGGCCGTCAAGCACGGCACGCCTCACCCACCCGTTGCAACAGCGGCGCAACTCAAAGCGGCCATGTTGGCGGCCACGGGCATTTACTTTCCCGATCCACAATTGGCCACGGCAGGCATTCATTTTATGAAGGTGCTGAATGGCTTGGGCATTGCTGAAACGGTGGCCAGCAAACTGCGTCCCTACCCCAACGGCAACACCGCCATGAATGCCATGGCGGCATGCGACGATCCGCATGTCATTGGGTGCACGCAAGTGACCGAAATTTTGATCACTCCAGGCGTTGATTGGGTGGCCAACTTGCCCCTGGAGTTTGAACTGGCCACCATGTACACCGCCGGCATTCGGTCCACCAGTACCTGTGTTGCGCAGGCGCAGGCCATGATCGACATGTTGACCAGTTCAGAGAACGCCGAACTTCGTGCAAAAGGCGGCTTTTTACCTGTGACCTAAGTCAGGCCGCTTTTCGCGCACCGCACCTCTCAAGCTAGCGCAGCTTTTGCCAAGTTGTCGGGCGAAAGTGGCAACTGCCGCACCCGCACACCCACCGCATGAAAAACGGCATTGGCAATGGCTGCTGTAGTGGGACCCTGCGTGGCTTCACCTGCGCCCAAAGGCGGATTGAGCGCCTTGTCATTTTGCGAGTTGGCTGGCATCAAGTGCACATCCACATCGGGTACTTCGCTGAATCGCAAAATGGGATAGGCCTCCCAATCGATGCTGGTGATGTGATTTGAATCCCAATGCGCTTGCTCTTTTAACGCCCAACTGCATGACTGAATGGCGCCGCCTTCCAATTGCGACACGGCGCCATCTGCTTGAATGATTTCGCCAATGTCGGCCACCACCCACAAACGGTGCACAGTCACTTGGTGCGTCACTTCAACTTCGGCCGCCACAGCGCAGTAAGCACCTTTGCCCTTGTAACGCGCATAGGCAATGCCCAAACCCCAACCTTCTTTTTGTGCCAAACTCTGACGACGCTCTGACCAATTGATGTTGTCCGCCAAGGTTTGAACCACTGCTTTTGCGCGCGGGTCAGTCAACTTGCTGATGCGAATTGCCACCGGATCCAAGCCTTGATCGTGTGCAATCTCATCCAAGAAACTTTCGCAGGCAAACACATTGGCGTGTGCACCCAAACTTCTCAATGCAGAAGTTCTGAAAGGCAATCCCAACAAGCGGTGCGCATTGACCTTCACGTGCGAACTGCGATACGGCGGAATGGCATTGCGTTCTGCACCTGCGCCAGCGACTGCAGCCACATTGATGGGTTCTAGCACGGGGAAATTTTGGCTGGTTAACCAGCCGTCTTTGAAGGCGGGTGTGGGTGCACGGCCAGGTCTTGAACTGTGGCCTTGACTCCAAACATCGTGTTGCCACGTGAGCAATTCGAGTTGCTGTACTGTGGCCTGCAATTTCACGCGCATGGCAGGTGCCAATGGCGACTCCTGCATCTCCTCTTCTCGCGTCCATTGCACGCGCACACACTGACCCGGAACCTGCTTGGCCAACCATGCTGCATCGTAAGCCACGTCGTCTGCGCCGTTGTGACCATAGCATCCTGCACCGCGCATGTGCTGAACCTCAATCTGTTTCGCATCGATGCCAAACGCCAAGGCCAAGTCTTTGCGCAACGGAAAAATACCCTGTGAGTGACTCCACACTTTCAAACTACGGTCAATGTCTGATGCGTTCCAAATCGCTACGGCTACGCTAGGACCCATGGACCCGTGATGCAAAGCAGGTCGGAAATAAACCGCTTCGTAAACCTTTGCCTCAGCGCCAATTTCTGGCATCTGACCCGCCTCGTGAAACACCTCCGACTCGATCGCAGGTGCCACTTCAACCAAATCCAAACCGCCTTCACGACAATCCGGCAGGCGCTCAATTTGCCACTTGAGAAATCGCTGCAATTTGTTGACCGCTTGCTCCGCCAACGCTTCATGCGCAGCCAGCACGCCCACCAAACCACCCTCCCTAAATGCCTGAACACCCGCGGGCAATGCTGCCACTGCGCCATCCCAACTCTCCGCGATCAGCGAAGACCGCAAACCAGGACCCCGCACTATCCGCCCATGCCACACATTTTTAATGGGGGTCAGATCAACATTAATTCCAAGATCGTGCAGGAAGATCGGCTCGCCTTGCACCAATGCTGCTATATCATCGCGGCCGTCAGTCATGGTCAACGGCGCGGCCTTTGGCGCGATCGATACATCGACAGGCAAGGTCGGATCGACGATGGAACGCAGGCCAGCGTAAGAAGTTAGACCATGCGTTTTGAAAAGCTGTGCAGCATGCGCACAGGCCTGTCGGATGGCCATGCCTGAGTCTTGAACCGACAAACTTCCTGAGGTCATGCCCTCGTCTGGGCCGTGTTGCGTGTTGGCTGCTTCAATGTGCACCTGCGACATTGGCAGTTCAAGCTGATGCGCTGCCATCAACTTCAGGGCATGCAGAATTCCTTGGCCCAATTCAGCTTTACCAGTGAACACCGTGACAGTGCCATTGGCTT
>JBIKJX010000295.1:0-3193 GCA_044360785.1 Limnohabitans sp. | reverse complement strand
AGGCGGCTTTGGTCATTGCACAGTTGCAACAAAACGACGCCCAAGTGCTTGCTTTACTGGGCGACAAATTGACCTTAGGTGAAGGTTTCACATGGGATGAAGTGTCCGCTGCCTTGTCGGTCCTGCAAGCTGAAATTGCTGAAAAAACCAAATCGAAGGTTTAAAACAAAAGAAGTTAACAATTTTCACGAAAGTTGCTTGATTTGTTGCAGACTTTGCTGATACTCTCATACTTTAAGTTTCATTCTTGAGCACACCATGACCGTTTACGTCATTGACGACCACCCCCTGATGCGCGATGCACTCACCATGTTGGTACAACGGGTTCGCCCGGGTTTGAAAGTGGTTTCGGTTGCCAAACTCAACAGTTTGGAGTCGACGGTGGAGCGTCAAGGCCCACCCGAATTGATTTGCTTAGATTTGAAACTGCCCGATACATTGGGCTTGTCTGGCGTGCATGCTGTGAAAGCAAAATTTCCAGATGTTCCATTGGTTGTGGTGACAGGCTCAGAAGCCAGCGAATGCGAAGCCGCTTGTTTGGAAGCGGGCGCCAATTTGTTTTTAGAAAAAGCCAGCCCACCCAACACCATCATTGAAGGGCTGCGCACATTTTTGCCGACGCCCAAAGATGAAACATCTGAAGCAAGTAGCAGTGCACCGACCAAATTATCCAAGCGTCAAAAGCAATTGATTTTGATGTTGGATCAGGGCTTGAGCAACAAAGACATTGCCGACAAATTGACCATCAGCGAGCACACCGTCAAGGTTCACTTTTGGCGCTTGTTCAGAAGACTCGGCGTTAACAGCCGTACGCAGGCCTTGCACTTTGCCCGGACCAATGGCTGGCTCGGGATTTAATCTTTTTTCTTTTTGTTGACGATGTCGGGTGTGACGGCATCTACCACATTGATGACTGTTTTTCCGGTGTAAATGACGGTAGATGCAACGGCATCCGCAACCGCAACCACCGCACAGCCTTGCAATGACAAGCAAGTGATGAGTGATAAACAGATCGTCGTCAATTTCATGGCTTAGCTTTCAACAAATATGCGTGCTTTGCGAGGCGTTAGGACCAAAGTCTCGCCCTCTTTGTATTGCTGTTCAGCAAACACTTGTGATGATAACTGAGCTTCAATGACCGTGTCTTTGGCAAAGTCGTGGTGGTCAACGGGCTCAAACTCCAAACGCGCAATCGGGCCCACCACAATGGCACGGGTGAGTTTGGCTTTGATGCCAGCATCGCCTGTGCTGTAGCGCTTCACTTCAATGTCGTGCGGGCGCACATAGGCAAAGGCTTTGCTGTTTTGAACGTGCTGGTGTTCTGGGCTGTCGAGGCTGACGGCATCGCCACCGATTAACATTTCGCCTTCGTGTGCACGGCCATGGAACAAGTTTACATCGCCCAAGAAGCCATACACAAAGGGGCTGGCAGGATGGTCCCAGACTTCTTGCGGAGATCCAATTTGCTCGACCCGCCCACTGTTCATCAGCACCACGCGATCGGCCACTTCCAAAGCTTCTTCTTGGTCGTGCGTGACAAAAATGCTGGTGACATGCAAATCGTCGTGAAGGCGGCGCAACCATCGGCGCAACTCTTTGCGCACTTTGGCATCAAGGGCACCAAAGGGTTCGTCGAGCAACAAGACTTTGGGTTCAACTGCCAAGGCACGCGCCAAAGCAATGCGCTGACGTTGTCCACCTGAGAGTTGCGATGGATAGCGATCGGCCAACCAATCGAGTTGTACCAAGCTCAAGAGGTCGTGTACCTTTTGTTTGATGACGGCATCTGATGGGCGCACATTGCGCGGCTTCATTCGCAGTCCAAAGGCCACGTTTTCAAACACCGTCATGTGACGGAACAAGGCGTAATGTTGAAATACGAAACCGACTTGGCGTTCGCGCACATGCACGTGCGTGGTGTCTTCACCGCTGAAAGCAATGGTGCCTGTGTCGGCCGTTTCTAAGCCGGCAATGATGCGCAACAAGGTGGTCTTGCCGCAGCCTGAAGGGCCAAGCAAAGCCACCAACTCACCAGAGTCAATGTCGAGGCTGACATCACGCAAGGCGTGAAAGTCACCAAACTGTTTGTGAACGTTTCTAATTTCAATGCTCATGATGCAGCTTTCATGGACAGATCAGGGACGGCTGTCGAGATGTTTTCTGGTGGTAAATCGCGAATGGCTTTCATTTCGCGCTCTTGACGCCATTCGGCCACCGACTTGATGACTAAAGTGACAAGCGCCAGCAAAGCCAACAAGGACGCAACCGCGAAAGCGGCCACCGATTGGTATTCGTTGTACAAAATTTCAACGTGCAAGGGCATGGTGTTGGTCTGACCGCGAATATGGCCCGATACCACCGAGACGGCGCCGAACTCACCCATGGCACGGGCATTGCACAAAATAACGCCGTAGATCAAACCCCACTTGATGTTGGGCAGCGTGACGTACCAAAAGGTTTGCCAGCCTGTGGCACCCAGCACAATGGCAGCCTGCTCTTCTTCGTTGCCTTGCGCTTGCATGAGCGGAATCAATTCACGTGCAATGAAGGGGAAGGTGACGAATACCGTGGCCAACACAATGCCGGGCACAGCAAAAATGATTTTGATGTCGTTCTCTTGCAACCAAGGACCAAACCACCCGTGGGCACCAAACATCAGCACATAGACCAAACCCGCCACCACTGGCGATACGGAAAAGGGCAAGTCCACCAAAGTGGTCAACACCGATTTGCCTTTGAACTCGTACTTGGCAATGCACCAAGCGGCTGAAATACCAAACACCAAATTGAGCGGGACGGCAATCAAGGCCGTGATCAATGTGAGTCGAATGGCCGACCAAGCATCGGGCTCTTGAAGCGCGGCCCAATAAGCACCAAAGCCTTTGCGCAATGCTTCTGTGAAAACGGCAGCCAGTGGCAGTACCAAAAACAAAAACAAAAAGACCAGGGCAATGCCAATGAGGGTGTAGCGCACCCATGCAGACTCTGTGGTGCCCGATTCTGCGCGACGAATCACTGGCGTGCTCATACGGGCGCTCCTGAGTGGCGGCGCTGCCAAGCTTGCAAACCATTGATGATCAAGAGCAAGATGAAAGAGATGACCAACATGACAGTGGCCACCGCAGTGGCACCTGCATAGTCGTATTGCTCCAACTTACCGATGATGATGAGGGGTGTAATTTCAGAAATCATG
>JBIKJX010000294.1:0-3197 GCA_044360785.1 Limnohabitans sp. | reverse complement strand
CGCTTTCGCACAACAAAATGGCTTCTGCATTCAGGTCATAACCTGCATGGACGAAATCCTCTACCGCAGCGGTCATGGGTTTGTCCATCATTTCCAGTCCAGCGGGAATGATGCCTGCAGCAATGACTGCCGCTACGGCATCGCCGGCTTTGCGAATGTCGTCGAAGCTGGCCATGATGCATCGTGCCAGTTGGGGTTTGGGGACAAGTTTGACAGTGACTTCGGTGGTGATGGCCAACATGCCTTCGCTGCCAATCAACACCGACATCAAATCAAAGCCGGAAGTGTCCAAAGCATCGCTGCCAAATGTGACGGCATCGCCTTCTATGGTGAAGCCCTTGACCTTGAGCACATTGTGCAAAGTAAGACCATACTTTAAGCAGTGCACGCCGCCAGAATTCTCTGCCACATTGCCGCCAATGGTGCATGCAATTTGACTGGAGGGGTCGGGTGCGTAATACAAGCCAAGCGGGGCGGCTGCTTCAGAAATAGCCAAGTTGCGAACACCACACTGAACCACGGCAGTGCGAGAAACGGCGTCAACTTTGAGAATTTGATTGAACTTGGCCATCGACAAAGTGACACCCAATTTGTGGGGCATAGCACCCCCCGACAAACCAGTCCCTGCGCCTCTTGCCACCACAGGCACACTCAAAGCGTGGCAAGCTTTCAACACAGCTTGCACTTGGCTCTCGGTTTCAGGCAATGCCACGACCAAAGGTCGCTCGCGGTAAGCCGTGAGGCCATCGCACTCATAAGGCACTGTGTCTTCCAAGGTGTACAGCAAAGCGTGAGCGGGGAGCACCGCACGCAAGGCTTGCACCACTTGCGCTTGGCGATCGGCGCGAGACAGGGCTTCTAAGTTGGTGAGTGCATTCATGGCAATCTTTTCAAAAAAGACGTTACAAAATTATTTGAAGATGACGGTTTTATGGCCATTCAACAGCACGCGGTGTTCGCTGTGCCATTTAACGGCGCGGGCTAAAACCTGGCTTTCGGTATCGCGGCCTTGCGTGGTGAGATCTTCCACAGTTTTGGAGTGATCCACGCGCGCCACATCTTGTTCAATGATGGGGCCTTCGTCCAAATCAGCAGTGACATAGTGCGCGGTGGCGCCAATCAATTTAACACCGCGGTCGTGTGCTTGGTAATAAGGCTTGGCGCCTTTGAAACTGGGCAAGAATGAGTGGTGAATGTTGATGGCCCGGCCAGACAATTTGCGGCAAAGGTCATCGGACAAAATTTGCATGTATCGCGCCAACACCACCAACTCGGCGCCCTCAGATTGAATGATCTCGTACTGCTTGGCTTCAGCCTCGGTTTTGTTGGCGGCAGTGACAGGAATGTGGTGAAAGGGCACGTTGTAGCTGGCAGCCAGTTGGTAGAACTCGCGGTGGTTACTCACAATGGCGCGAATGTCGATGGGCAACAAACCGCTTTTCCAGCGGAACAACAAATCATTCAAGCAGTGGCCTTCTTTGCTGACCATGATCACCGCTGGCATGGGTTGGGTGGTGTTGTGCAAATTCCAAGTCATTTGGAAAGGCGTTGCAAAAGTGCCTAATTGGCTGCGCAAATCGGCTTCACCAACCTGACTGCAGGCAAACTGAACGCGCATGAAAAATAAACCAGTCGCGTGGTCGTTGTACTGCGCAGCTTCTTCAATGTTGCCGCCACGCTCTAGCAAAAAACCAGACACGGCATGGACGATGCCCGTTCTATCGGGGCAGGAAAGGGTCAAAATAAAAGCGTGATTCATGACCGCCATTGTCGCAGGGACGAAGCGGGTTTGCCAGAAACGGGCAAAAGCCCATCCCTCTTTTCGAGATCAGTGAACGACCACAGGCTGCTGAGCCAAGCCGGTGTAGCGCTCGAGGGTGTCTTCAACTTCCTCTTGGGTGGGCGTATTTTGTTGCCAAGCTTGGATGTGCATTTGGAACATTTCTGCCCAAGAGCCATCTAAATAAACTTCTTTGCCTGAGCGTTTGTCGACAATCTCAAAACCATGGCGCTCTAGGGTAGGCGCTTGCGAGACGGGTGCCGCCTCACCGGTTTCATTGGCCAACACGTGCATGACGGCAAAAGATTCGGATTCGTACAACAAGTTCATGGTGTCATTCTGACTGAAGTGAATGCCATTTAGATGGGGCTGTCAGAAATTTTTTCAAGGGTTGTGAAAAACTAACAGCGGACCATCATGGCGTTAAAGCACTGAGTGCTTCGCTGCTGTTCATTTCCATGTCAATGAAGTTGCCACTGGCTTGGGTAATTTTGATTCGCACCGGCATGCCGCCATGCTTTTGGGACAACCACATTTCGATTTGGCTGTCGAACTTACCGCGGGGTAAACAAATCCATCTTTGTGTCTCTAAGCGTTCACCCTTGACGTCGATAGGTTCATCGGATTGGTAGGTCAGCCGCCAATTGACGGCATCTCGCGTTGTGGCAGTTTGAATGTTCAGTTCTGTGCCCTTCTTGAAGTTTTGTGCGGTCACGGCAGCAGCCATTTGGATGAACAGACTGACCTGATCTTGGGCACCGGTTTGCAAGGGCGCGCTAGGCGTGTTCCCGCTGAAGCTGATGGTGCGTTGCTCTGGATCAAAATGAGCGGCACGTTCACCGCGCCAGCTGTCGCTATAGCGTTTGGGCACCAGCCCATCTTCGGCCAAGACACCTTGGCTGCGCCAAATTCGACTCCCGACCAAGAATGCTCTGACGCGCAATTCAGCTTCATAGTTGCGGGGGGTACTGCCTGCGGGTTTGACTTGCCACTTTAAGAGGCCAGAAGCAAAGTAGTCCAGGCCGCGTTCCCTGCCTGTGAGCTTGTAGTTGATCTGAATGTTTTCTGGAAAAGATCCGGCTTTCGCAACCAGTGCGTTGTCTTGAGGTATTTGAGGTGGCTGCGCATCACTGCTTTTTTCTGGCAAGGCGGTCGCAGTGTCGATTGGGGTGGGCGGTGCATTTGTCGCCGGGAGTACTTCTTGTGCCATTGCGGGCAATGGTTCGGGTGGCTTTGGGGGCTCAGGCAAAGCAGGAGAGGCAATTGCAGATATACCAGCAGGGCTTGTGTCTGCCCCTTGAGCGGGGGCGGCGGGAGCTTTGGGCGTTGGGCGTTGCGTATTTGGGGCGGCTTGCGCGGCGGTTTTTGCTGGGGGTTCAGTCGAGAGCGTTGCCGGCGCCAAAACCCGCGTTTGCAA
>JBIKJX010000291.1:0-3199 GCA_044360785.1 Limnohabitans sp. | reverse complement strand
GAACAATTTGAATACCTACGCCGTAAGTGCGCAAATCCATCTTGCTTCTGTTTGGGGCTTGTGCAGAGCGAGCGCGACCTTCAAATTGCGCCAGAAGTTGCTCTGCGCTTTCGCCGCAATTGAGCAACACAGCAACGCCTTGACCTTGCTTGTTGATGTAATCAAGGCTGTTTTCTAGACTCCAGGAGTGCATTCTTCGGCCAACCTCAAGCACATCAAAAACAGACAAAGGCTCGTGCACGCGGACAGGTACTTCGGTGTCTGCATTCCAGCTGCCCTTGACCAGTGCCAAGTGCAGCGATTGACTGGGCTTGTCTTTGAACGCGTGGGCGGTAAATTCGCCGTGGGCAGTTTGCAAAGTGCGTGTGCCGACTTTTTCAACCAAAGATTCTGTGCGGCTGCGGTATTCAATCAGATCGGCAATGGTGCCAATTTTGAGGCCATGCTCGGCTGCAAAAATTTGCAGGTCGGGCAAACGGGCCATGGTGCCATCGTCTTTCATGATTTCGCAAATGACCGAGGAGGCACTGCAGCCTGCCATGATGCCCAGATCGCAGCCTGCTTCGGTATGACCGGCACGCATCAAAACACCCCCATCAACAGCTTGCAAAGGGAAGATATGGCCGGGTTGAACCAAGTCTTTGGCGGTGGCATGGGCTGCCACTGCTGTCTTGACAGTCAACGCGCGGTCGGCTGCTGAAATGCCGGTCGTCACACCTTCCGCGGCTTCAATCGAAACAGTGAATGCGGTGCTGTAAACGGTGCCATTGCTGGCGGCCATTGGCGGCAATTTGAGGTGTTCGCAACGTTCGCGTGTCAGTGTTAAGCAAATCAGACCACGGCCGTACTTGGCCATGAAATTGATGGCTTCTGGTGTGACGTGGTCAGATGCAATCAGCAAGTCGCCTTCGTTTTCGCGATCTTCATCGTCCACCATGATGACAATGCGGCCCGCCCGCATGTCGGCCACGATGTCTTCGACGGGAGAAATTTGGACTGGCGTCAATGGACGACCGGTATCTGTGCTCATGTCACTTCTTTCAATGTGCGGAGGCTGCTTTGAAGGCAGCGGCCGCTGAGTTGGCGGATGCATCGTTGTTCAGCATGCGTTCAACATAACGTGCAATTAAATCTATTTCTAAGTTGACAGGGCTGCCGGCTTGCAAGGTTCCCAGTGCAGTGTTTTCGACTGTATGGGGAATGAGGTTGATGCTGAATTCGCAACCATCTGGCAAGTCCAAAACTTTGTTCACCGTGAGGCTGACGCCATTCACGGTAATGGAGCCTTTGTAGGCCAAATATTTGCCCATGCTGGCGGGGGATAGGATTTTCAATTCCCAGCTTTCGCCCACTTGCGCAAAATAGCTGACCTTGCCAATGCCATCAACATGGCCCGAGACAATGTGGCCACCCAAACGATCGTGTGCACGCAAGGCTTTTTCTAAATTGACTTTGCCCAATTTGTCGAGTCCGCAAGTTTTGTCGAGCGACTCTGCAGAGATGTCAATCGTGAATTGGTGCTTGGCCACATCGAACGATGTGACGGTCATGCATGCGCCATTGATGGCAATGCTGTCACCCAAGCCGACGTCGTCCAGGTAGCCTGCGGGTACCTCGAGAGTGAGTCGCTTGCCATGACTTAAAGAGCTGCCCAGGTCGTGGAGGGCGGCGATACGCCCCACGCCGGTGATGATTCCGGTAAACATGGGCTGTATTTTCGCAGGGATTGGGCCTGTTTAGACCTCTACCCTAGCTAAAACCCGCAAATCTTTGCCAATTAGCTGTGTTTCTGTGAACTCAAGGCGCAAAGCTTGCGATAAGTTGTCTAACGGCCCCCACTGCGCCATGCCCCGACCTAACCCTAGCATTTGGGGTGCCAGATAAACCAGAAATTCATCGACACAGCCCTCTCGCAGCAGGGATCCGTTGAGTTTGTGACCTGCCTCGACGTGCAACTCATTGACTTCACGACGCGACAAATCATGGAGGAGGGCAGTCAGGTCGACCTTGCCATCCTGATTGGGCAGCAGGGTCACCCGAGCGCCTAAGGCTTCTAGCGCAGCCCGCTTAGCAGGGTTGTCGATGGCGGCATAAATCCAAACCTGTCGCGGTGTGGGTGAGTTTGGCTTTGAGTGCTCAAACAATCGCGCATCAAGGGGGGTTTCTAGTCGACTGTCCACAACGACCAAATGGGGCATGCGGGTGGGAGCTTCATGATGCGGGCTGAGGCGAATGTCTAAAAGCGGGTTGTCCTCTAGGACAGTGCCAATGCCTGTGAGTAGGGCGCAAGCGCGAGCCCGCCATGCATGGCCATCTGCGCGGGCTTCCGGCCCTGTGATCCACTGACTTTCACCATTCTGCAGGGCAGTTTGCCCATCCAAACTGGCCGCAATTTTCATTCTGACCCATGGTTTTTGCCGCGACATACGACTTAAAAAACCGGGATTGAGATTGGCTGACGCAGATGCACCGTCGCCTATTTCTACATCGATGTTGGCAGCTTTCAGTTTCTCGATGCCTTTGCCTGCCACTAATGGGTTGGGGTCAGCCATGGCAACCACCACCTTGCCCACTTTGGCATTGACCAAAGCATCGCAGCAGGGCCCGGTTTTGCCATGATGAGCGCAGGGCTCTAGGCTGACATAAACCGTGGCACCTTCGACCGAAAGATTTCGACTGGCTGCATCTTGCAAAGCCATGACTTCGGCATGCGGTCCCCCCGCGCGTTGGGTATGACCTTGACCCACCACATGGCCTTGCGCATTCACAATCACGCACCCCACACGGGGATTGGGCGAAGTGATGCGAAGGGCCTGCTCAGCAAGGTCCAGGGCTTTTTGCATGAAAGGGCTGGTGGCCATGAACGAAAAGAGTCTTGAAAAGATTTAAAAAATCAAAATGGCAAGGATACGACATTTAAGAGCCTACCCAGGTGGGTGTGCTGGCCCTTCGTCTGATCCAGACCCGTTCAGCCGTTTCACCATCATGAAGCCATGCGACTGTGATGCGCAACTCTTTAAGACTTCCAAGCGGTGCCCCACTGACTGCGATATTTGTTTCTTGCCAAGTGCTTGAAAAATAGGCATTGGGGTCATTGGGCAAACTGACCCTTGAAGGATTGGTTTCAAACAACTGAACACAGCTTGGTGTTTGAACGCCCCAGCATTCCCCCAAGTCTTGAGCCAAGGCGCTGGCCATG
>JBIKJX010000292.1:0-3199 GCA_044360785.1 Limnohabitans sp. | reverse complement strand
ATAGTTGTAAATGGCACGCACAGATTTCACGCCAGGATCGTTGGCACCTGCATTGGCCGCTTCGTCCCAAGCAGCACCCGCCGTCTTTTTGTACCAGTCATAAATGCGACCCACAAACGGCGAAATCAATTGCACTTTGGCCTGACCACAAGCCACTGCTTGCGCAAATGAAAACAACAAGGTGAGGTTGGTGTGAATGCCCTCGCGCTCCAACTCAGCCGCAGCTTGAATGCCTTCCCATGTGGCTGCAATTTTGATCAACACACGTTGACGAGAAATGCCCTGTGCTTCATACAAACTCATGAGGCGACGCGCACGGGCCAAGGTGGCTGCGGTGTCAAAACTCAAACGCGCATCCACTTCGGTAGAGACGCGACCTGGAATGGTCTTCAAAATTTCACAGCCAAAGCGAACCAACAAATGGTCCATCACCACATCGAGGGGCTGCCCCTTGTGCGCCGCA
Source organism: Limnohabitans sp. (assembly GCA_044360785.1). Taxonomy (GTDB): domain Bacteria; phylum Pseudomonadota; class Gammaproteobacteria; order Burkholderiales; family Burkholderiaceae_C; genus Limnohabitans_A. Next base: position 2,736 of record JBIKJX010000292.1, on the reverse strand, counting down.
ACCGCATCCGCCAACAAAGGGGCGTATTCGGGCTTTTGCACCGCCTTCAAGATGAGCGACGGGTTGGTCGTGGCATCTTGGGGCTGAAACTGGGCCAATTGTTTGAAATCACCGGTGTCAGCCACCACGGTGGTGTGAGATTTGAGAGCGTCGAGTTGGTTCATATCAAAAAAATTAAAACAAGGCTTGAATTATCGATGAAACAAAGTTACATTACAAACTCATTTTTATGTAACAAATAAACATGTCCTTCGATCTAGTCTTTTTTGGCGGCACCGGCGACCTCGTTTGGCGCAAACTGATGCCAGCTCTTTTCCAAGCATTCCGTCACGGCACCCTGCCCGAAGGCGGCAGAATCATTGGGGTGGCACGCGACAGCATGTCGGATGAGCAGTATCGCACGCTCATTCAATCCCGCTTTGAGCAAGTCGAGGGCGCCAAAAGGCCGAACGACGAAGAATTTGCGCGGTTCAAGGCCATGTTGCACTATGAGCGTGTGGACTTGTCCAATCCCGCTGACTACGCCAAATTGGCCGCCCGATTGGCCGAACGCGAAACAGACCATGTGGTGATGTACCTGGCCACGGCACCCAGCCTGTTCAACACTGTGTGTGAACAGTTGGCGGTGGCCCAACTCAACACCCCCAAAACACGCATTGTTTTAGAGAAACCGCTGGGCCACGACCTCAAGTCCAACAAGGCCATCAACAAAAGCGTTCGCAAGGTTTTTGAAGAGCAACAGATTTTCCGAATTGACCACTACTTGGGCAAACCTTCGGTGCAAAACTTGTTCGCCATGCGTTTTGGCAATGCCTTGTTTGAACCGCTCTGGCGCCGCGAACACATTGCCAATATTCAAATCACCATTGCCGAAGAACTGGGTGTTGAAAAGCGCGGTGCGTTTTACGAAAACACCGGCGCATTGCGTGACATGGTGCAGAACCATGCGCTGCAATTACTGTGTGCCATTGCCATGGAGCCCCCCATTAATGCGCATGCCGATGCCATCCGCGATGAAAAGCTCAAAGTTTTGCGTGCCCTCAAACCTTGGACCACTGAAACCCTCAACCAACATGTGGTGCGCGGCCAATACAGCGCGGGCAATGTGCATGGCAATGCGGTGCCGGCTTACAACGAAGAAACAGGCGTCAATCCCAACAGCGCAACAGAAACCTTTGTGGCGCTCAGAACCGAGATCGCCAATTGGCGCTGGGCAGGCGTGCCCTTCTACATTCGCACAGGCAAGCGTTTGGCGTCACGCGAGGGCTATATTGAAATCAATTTCCGCCCCACGCCACATGCCATTTTTCAAGCGCCTGCTGGCGGCGTCAACAAATTGGTCATTCATTTGCAGCCTAAAGACGGTTTGGAATTGCATCTGTTTGCCGAAGGCCAACACAAGCGCATCAAGACTGGCAAGCAGGGCTCCACCAACCTCAGCTCGGTGCACCTGGACCTAGATTTCGACAAACGCTTTGGCAGTGAACGCGTGGGCGCTTACGAGCGATTGCTGTTAGATGTGTTGGATGGTCGCTTGAATTTGTTCGTCCGCAGTGACGAACAAGAAGAAGCTTGGCGTTGGGTCGAACCCATTTTGCAACACTGGGCCACCGACACCCAAGGCCCCCGTCACTATGCAGCAGGCACATGGGGACCTAGTGCCTCTAGCGCCATGATTGCACGCGACGGCTTCTGCTGGTCAGAGGAAAACTAAGCCATGTTAGACCGCATCAAAGCCTCTCTGCCCTCTTTGGCGCCTGCTGAACAGCGCGTTGGCAAATTGGTTTTGCAAGATCCGCGCGCCTTTGCCAATTTGCCCGTCACCGAATTGGCCGATCGGGCGCATGTGAGCAAGCCCACTGTGGTTCGTTTTTGCAGAAGTGTGGGCTATGACGGCCTGTCCGATTTCAAACTCAAACTGGCAGGCAGTGTGAGCGAGGGTGTGCCTTTCATTCACAGAAGTGTCGATGCCGACGACAAGACCAGCGATGTGGCGGTCAAGGTCATTGACAACACCGTGGCCGCTTTTTTGAAATACCGCAACGATGCGTCTTCTTTTGCATTGGACCAAGCGGTTCAAGTCTTGGCAGAAACGCACGGCACTGGCAAGCGCATTGAGTTTTATGGCGTCGGCAATTCTGGCATCGTGGCCCAAGACGCACAGCACAAATTTTTCCGTTTGGGCATGAACACCATTGCTTACAGCGATGGCCACATGCAAGTGATGAGTGCCTCCATGTTGGGCAAGGGCGATTGTGTGGTGGTCATTTCCAACTCGGGGCGCACGCGCGACCTGATGGACGCCTGCGACATTGCCCGCAAACGCGGTGCCACAACTGTTGTGATTACCGCAAGTGGCTCGCCGCTGGCCGCCGCGGGTCAAATTCATTTAACAGCCGATCACCCAGAAAGCTATGACCGCTACAGCCCCATGGTTTCGCGCTTGTTGCATCTACTGATCATTGACATTTTGGCCACCACGGTGGCGCTGCGCATTGGCGAGTCCTTGCAGCCCGCGCTGCGCGAAATGAAGAGCAATCTGCGCAGTAAGCGTTACACCTAAAGCTTTGCGCCTTCTCCTTTTGTGGGCAGCTTCACTGCAGGGCTCGTAATTACCCTGATACAACTTGCAGGTCGTGCGCTCACTGCCTAGAATGACTTGGTCATTTAACTTAGACAGGATCTAGCATGTACCAACGCTTTCTCAAGGCATCGCGCCTGCTGACATTGGCTCTC
>JBIKJX010000293.1:0-3199 GCA_044360785.1 Limnohabitans sp. | reverse complement strand
CTTGCCTTGCTGCGCAACGATGTCACCGTTTTGGGTATAGACCACGCGCTTGCCTTGCGCACGGTGCGTGGCCAAGACGGGGTGGTGCGGATCTAATGCAAAGAAGGTGACATTGCCAGGGCACATATTAGCCATCATGGCCACTTGCGGGTCTGCTGCATTTAGAACAGCCATGCCGTCGGGTGCAACATTGAGCACAATCACGCGCTTTAAAACCGACAAATCTTCTAAGGTGGTGATGTAGTTCAAACCTAAATGATCGCCAGCGCCCATGTTGGTCACAACGGCCACTTGGCATCGATCAAAGGCGAGGCCCTCTCGCAACAAACCGCCTCTGGCAGTTTCGAAGACGGCAGCGTCCACATCGGGGTGCATCAGCACATTGCGCGCACTGCGAGGTCCGCTGCAGTCGCCATCGTCAATTTGACGGCCATTGACGTAGACACCATCGGTGTTGGTCATGCCAACCCTCAAGTGGTTGGCCCTTAACAAGTGAGCAGTGAGTCTGACAGTGGTCGTTTTGCCGTTGGTGCCTGTGACTGCAATGATAGGAATGCGGCCGTTGTCGCCATTCGGGAACATATGGTCAATGACCGCCTTGCCAACATTTCGGCCCTTACCAAATGAAGGGCTAATGTGCATGCGCAATCCGGGTGCTGCATTGACTTCAACAATGCCGCCGTTTTGTTCTTCAAGGGGTTTGAGAACAGATTCGCACACCACGTCGACGCCGCAGATGTCAACCCCGACCATTTGCGCTGCGGCCACAACACGGGCTGCTACTTCAGCATGAACGTCGTCGGTGACGTCGGTTGCAGTACCACCAGTAGACAAATTTGCATTGTTTCTGAGGATGACACGGCGACCTTTTTCAGGAACGGAGTCTGGTTGAAGGTCTTGCAACTTGAGACGACCAATGGCGATGTCATCGAATCTAATTTTGGTGAGTGAGGTTGAGTGACCATCACCACGTCGAGGGTCGGCATTGACTTTCTCAACCAACTCGCGCACGGAAAGAACCCCATCGCCCACCACCAAGGGCGGCTCTCGCCTGGCAGCCGCGACCAATTTGTTGCCCACCACCAGCAGGCGATAGTCGCTGCCCGGTAAGAATTTTTCGACCAAGACTTCGCCATAGCGGGCGGCAGTTTCGTAGGCCTGCTTGAAAAGCTCACGATCCACAATGTTGACGGTGACGCCTTTGCCTTGGTTGCCGTCTTGGGGTTTGACCACCACGGGCAAGCCAATGCTTTGAGCAATTTGCCAAGCGTCTTCCAGGTCTTTGGCAGGACGACCAATGGGGACCGGCACGCCTGCGGCCAGCAACAATGACTTGGTGAGGTCTTTGTCTTGCGCAATGGATTCTGCAATGGCGCTGGTGGTGTCTGTTTCGGCCGCTTGGATACGTCGTTGTTTCGAGCCCCAACCAAATTGAACCATGCTGCCTTCCGTGAGGCGGCGGTATGGAATACCTTTTAAGACGGCCGCATCGACGATGGAGCCTGTAGATGGGCCCAATCGGACGTCTTCATCTAACTCGCGCAGTTCGGCCAAGGCTTGGTTCAGATCGAAGGGCGATTGTGTTTGAACCGCGGTACACAGTTTTTCGGCCCAACTCAGTGCCAAACGGCCAACGGCCTCTTCGGTGTACTGAACGGCGACTTGGAAAACACCTTCTTCTTGCGTAGCGGTGGTTCGGCTGAAAGTGACAGGACAGCCCGCCTGATTTTGCAAACTGATGGTGATTTTTTCGAGCGCATGGGCCAAGCTGGCGGGTTGGCCGGGGCGCGATCCTTCTAAGGGCCCCACTGCGGGAAAAATGCGGCGCAATTGTTTTTCAAAATCATTGCCCGGAAGCATTTCGCATTCATTCGGTTGGCAACTGACGATGGCCTCGATGCTGGTTTGCCTGCTCCAAAGGTTGGGGCCTCGCAAAGCTCGAATTCTTGAAACTTCCATGAATCAGTTTTCCTGGTTTAAGGCGTGATCAGTGGCTCAGTGTGAGCCTGGACTTTGGCCAAAACTTTTGATGCCAGCTCGAATCAAGTCGGTGTTGATGCCAAGCGCCCATGCTGCTGCAGAGGCAGCCAACACTTCGGCACACTTGATAAATTGATTTTTGAACAACTTGTCGATGGCGGGGAGTTGGCGGTTAAGTGCATCAATTTCTTGATCGCCTTGCGCCAAGACCAAATGATTTTTGCGCCAAAAAGCAACACGGCCATTCTCGCTGCGGTGCTTGACGATGATGGGATTGTCTTCTGAACTTGCGAAGTAAGTCATCTCACCATCGCAGTACTGGGCCAGGTTGACCACATCGGCATCGTCGGCATTGAGTACGGCCATGCCATTTGGCAAAACCACATCCATTTGGGTGCGAACCACATTGGGCATTTGCTCGTCACTTTGGATGTACAGATCTTGTAGGCCTTCCGCTTTGGGCATGGCGGTAATGACACCGACCAAGCATCGATCGTAAGGCAAACCTTCTGAAAGAAGGTGTCTGGCGGTGGTTTCAAACACCGCGGCTTCAACCGAGCGATTGATCAGCAAGCGTTGAGCCGACTCCCACGCCATGCCGCTTTGGTTTTGCAAGCAACGTTGACCTAAAAACAGGCCCTTGGCCGATGACAAGCCCGTTTGCAAACCTTGCAAATGCAAGAGCCAAGCGATGAGGTGAGACGTGCCAGTGGTATTTTCTTGACCGATGACCCCGACGACCGGAATGCGAGGTTCAGAGTCTGGCGCAAAAAGATGAGCTGCAATGGCCTGTCCAACAGGACGGGGTTTGCCAGTGGCAGGCTTCAGGTGCATCAACAAGCCTGGGCCCGCATTGACTTCAACAATGGCGGCGCCTTGCGCTTTCATGGGCTTGGAAATGTCTTGGGCGACCAAGTCAACGCCTGCAATGTCGAGGCCCACAATGCGGGCTGCCAATGCGGCTAATTCGGCCACATCGGGGTGAACCAAATCGGTGACATCCATGGCCATATTGCCCGTGCGCATGACCAACACATGCCGGTCTTTTTCGGGAATGCTGCTGCCCGTCAGCCCTTGGCGCTGCAATTCCAATACCGCAGTGGTGTGGTCTTTGAGACGAATGGTGTCGAGTGGGAAATCTTCTTCCTCACCGCGCCGAGGGTCGGAGTTGATTTGAATTTCGATGAGTTCTTCAACGGTATGAATACCGTCACCCACA
>JBIKJX010000028.1:0-11660 GCA_044360785.1 Limnohabitans sp. | reverse complement strand
GAGACCTGCCAAAAGGGCGGCACCACCGAAGCTGAGTTGGCTGTTAAAGAAAAAGAAGGCATGCGCACTGGTTTGTCCGTCACGCATCCGCTCACAGGCAAGCCTGTGGAAGTGTGGGTGGGCAATTACGTCCTCATGAGCTATGGCGATGGCGCTGTCATGGGCGTACCAGCCCACGACGAACGCGACTTTGCGTTTGCACTCAAATACCAACTGCCCATCCAACAAGTGGTGGCCTCTAAAGGCGTGACGTTCAGCCACACAGAATGGCATGATGGTTTTGCCGACAAGGTCAACGGCGTGTTGGTCAACTCTGGCCCCTACGATGGCCTGAACTTCAAAGACGCTTTAGAAGCCGTTGCGACCGACTTGGCTGCCAAAGGTTTGGGCGAGAAGAAAACCACTTGGCGTTTGCGTGACTGGGGCATTAGCCGTCAGCGCTATTGGGGCACCCCCATTCCGATCATCCATTGCGATGAGCATGGCGCTGTGCCCGTGCCCGAAAAAGATTTGCCCGTGGTCTTGCCACAAGATTGCATTCCCGATGGCTCGGGCAATCCACTGAACAAACACGAAGGATTCCACGCCGGTGTAGTGTGTCCCGTGTGCGGCAAACCTGCTCGCCGCGAAACCGACACCATGGACACCTTTGTCGATTCGTCTTGGTACTTCATGCGTTATTGCGATCCCAAGAACACCGACAAGATGGTGGCCGAAGGCGCCGACTACTGGATGCCGATGGACCAGTACATTGGCGGCATTGAGCACGCCATTTTGCACTTGCTGTATGCGCGCTTCTGGACCAAGGTCATGCGCGATTTAGGGCTGGTCAAGGTTGACGAACCTTTCACCAAATTGCTCACACAGGGCATGGTGCTGAACCACATTTATTCTCGCCGCACCGACAAAGGTGGCAAAGATTATTTCTGGCCACACGATGTCGAGCATGTGTTGGCCGACGACGGCAAAGTGATCGGCGCACGTTTGAAAAATGCGGTGGGCGATTTGCCGGTGGGCACTGCCATCGACTACGAAGGCGTGGGCACCATGTCAAAGTCGAAGAACAACGGCGTCGATCCGCAAGACCTGATTGAAAAATATGGTGCCGACACAGCACGTCTGTACACCATGTTCACCGCGCCACCCGAAGCCACCTTGGAGTGGAACGATGCCGCGGTGGAAGGCAGCTATCGCTTTGTGCGCCGCGTTTGGAATTACGCGGTCAAAGTAGAGGGCGCTTTGAAAGTGGGCTTAGGCGTTGACCGTTCTCGGCCCATCACCTTCAGTGCCGAAGCCAAAAAACTTCGCCTTGAAATTCACTCGGTGTTGCGACAAGCCAATTACGACTACGAGCGCATGCAGTACAACACCGTGGTGTCGGCACTCATGAAGATGCTCAACACGCTGGAAGATTCGCCATTGTCTGCATCCAAAGACGTGAACGACAACGCAGCCTTGGCCGAGTGCTATTCCATTTTGTTGCGCGTCATGTACCCAGCTTGTCCCCACTTGGCATTCCAGTTGTGGAACGAGTTGGGCTACGCTGCCTGCTGCGGCGATTTGCTCGATGTGGCTTGGCCGGGTGTGGATGAAACAGCTTTGCAGCGTGACGAAATTGAACTCATGTTGCAAATCAACGGCAAGCTGCGTGGTTCGCTCACGGTGCCGGCCAACGCCGACAAAGCGTCGATTGAGAAAGCGGCTGCTGCCCACGAGCAAGTCACAAAGCAAGGCGCCGGTGCTGCGCCCAAGAAAATCATTGTGGTGCCAGGTCGCTTGGTCAATGTGGTGATCTAAACCTTCATCGTCTAAACCTTCATCGCATTGACATCGAAGAAAACCATGAACCCAACACCGTCACGTCGTATCGCCTTGCGTCACTTTTTAGGCGTGGTTGGTGCTGGCGCCTTCATGGTTTCGGGACTTGCCGGTTGTGGATTTAAATTGCGACAAGCGGCAGATTTGCCTTTTAAATCATTGCATTTGATTTTGCCGCGTCAGTCTGCATTGATTGCAGATCTGAATAGAAACTTGGCCAGCAATGCAAATTTACTTTTGATTTCTGATCCGAAGGACATTGCCCAAGCAGATGTCGTCCTAGAAGTCATTTCTGAAACCAAAGAACGCATCGTGGTGGGCTTGAATGCCTCTGGCCAAGTCAGGGAGCTTCAGTTGCGTTTGAAGGTCAAGTTTCGTTTAAGGACGCCGCAAAACAAAACCTTGATTCCAGAGGTTGAGTTGATTCAACAACGCGATTTGAGTTTCGTTGAAACAGCGGCTTTGTCAAAAGAAATTGAAGAAAACATGATGTACCGCGACATGCAAATTGACATCGTGCAACAAATCATGCGCCGCTTGGCGGCTGTCAAATCGATTTGATCGTCAGCAGGTATTTGTGACGCATACCCATTTAAAGTGCCATTGACCAATGCAACTGGCCTTGTCTCAACTTCAAGCGCATTTACAAAAAGGGATGCGCAGTTTGTACACACTGCATGGCGATGAAGCCCTGCTGGTGCAAGAGGCTGCCGATGTCATTCGGGCAACAGCTCGAGCGCAGGGCTACACCGAGCGCAGTGTGCATGTGGTGTCGGGTGCGCACTTTGATTGGAGCGAGGTCTTGGCTGCTGGCGGCTCTTTGAGCTTGTTTGCAGATCGACAAATGTTGGAAATTCGAATTCCAACCGGCAAGCCCGGCAAAGAGGGCAGCCCCATGATTCAGCAGTTGGCGCAAAGTGCAGAAGGCAACGACAGCACTTTGACCCTGTTCATCCTGCCCAAACTGGACAATCCCACCAAAAAAGGGGCGTGGTTTGGCGCATTGGACCAATTTGGCGTCACATTGCAAGTGGAAACGGTAGAGCGCGCGCAATTGCCACAATGGATTGCGCAGCGTTTGAAATTGCAAAATCAAAGTGTGGCGGCTGGACAAGAAGGCCAAGCCTGCTTGCAGTTTTTTGCCGATCGGGTGGAAGGTAACCTGCTGGCGGCGCATCAAGAAATCCAGAAGTTGGGCTTGCTGTATCCACAAGGTGAGCTCAGCCTCGCGCAAGTTGAAAGCGCCGTCTTGAATGTGGCGCGCTACGATGTTTTTAAATTGTCCGAGGCGGTGCTGGCGGGCCAAATTCCCCGAGTTCAGCGCATGTTGGATGGGCTTCAAGCCGAGGGCGAGGCCGCCGTGTTGGTGCATTACACCTTGGCCGAAGACATTCGAGCGCTGAAGCGCGTTAAAGACGCCATCGCGGATGGCCGGCCCATGCCCATGGCCCTTCGAGAACAGCGAATTTGGGGTGTCCGCGAAAAGCTGTTTGAACGTGTTTTGCCCAAGCTTTCAGCAACCCGCTTGGCCCAACTTCTACTAAACGCCCATCAGGTCGATGGCATTGTGAAGGGCTTGAAAGTGGCCGATTGGCCCACCGACCCCTGGCAAGCCTTGCACAGACTGGCTTTGCGTGTGGCCAGTGCGTGTTCACCCAAGACCTAAGTCAAACATCCCGTTCAAAGACTTTGGGCCAGTTGCCACTTATGGCCACAAGAGTGCGAAAATGGCGGCATGAACGCGCCTTTAAATGCTAACCCCTCACCTGCCGATGTTTCGCCTCAGTCAGTGCAAGCGCATGTGCTTGCATTGGGTCAACGCGCCAAAACAGCATCGTCGGCCATGGCCCGCGCTTCCACTGCCTCAAAAAACCAGGCACTGAAACGCTTGGCGGCCTTGCTGCGTGAAAACACCCAAGCCTTGCAGGCCGACAACGCCAAAGATTTGTCCCGCGCCGAAGCGGCAGGTTTGTCAGCGCCCATGGTCGACCGCTTGCGCCTTAGCCCCAAGGTCTTGGCCACCTGCGCCGAAGGTTGTGAACAATTGGCCGCCATGCCCGACGTCATTGGTGAAATCATTGGCATGAAACAACAACCCAGTGGCATTCGTGTGGGCCAGATGCGAGTCCCCATTGGGGTGTTCGGTATGGTTTTCGAAAGTCGTCCCAACGTCACCATCGAAGCGGCCAGCCTGTCCATCAAAAGCGGTAACGCTTGCATTTTGCGGGGTGGTTCCGAAGCCATTGAATCCAACAAAGCGCTGGCCTTGTTGGTGCAGCAAGCCTTGCAAGAAGCGGATTTACCGGCCGATGCCGTGCAATTGGTGCAAACCACCGACCGCGAAGCTGTGAGCCACCTGATTGCCATGCCCGCCTATGTGGACGTCATCATTCCTCGCGGCGGCAAGGGCCTCATTGAGCGCATCAGCCGCGATGCCAAAGTGCCCGTCATCAAACATCTCGATGGCAACTGCCACACCTACGTCGACGACCCCTGTGATGTGGCCATGGCCGTGAAAGTGGCCGACAACGCCAAAACCCAGAAATACAGTCCCTGCAATGCCAGTGAAGGTTTGTTGGTGGCCCAAGGCGTGGCCGCAGAATTTTTGCCCCAGATTGGCAAAATTTATGCCGAAAAGGGCGTTGAAATGCGTTGCTGCCCCCAATCAAAAATCATCTTGTCGCAGGTGGCAGGTGCGAATTTGGTCGAGGCCACCGAACAAGATTGGTTCGAAGAATATTTGGCACCCATCATCAGCATCAAAGTGGTGGAGGGCTTGGATCAGGCCATCGCCCACATCAATCACTATTCAAGCCATCACACCGATGCCATCCTGACGCGCAACCACATGCACGCACAGCGGTTTTTGCGCGAGGTCGATTCAGCCAGCGTGATGGTCAACACCAGCACCCGTTTTGCCGACGGTTTTGAATTTGGTTTGGGTGCAGAAATTGGCATTTCCACCGACAAGTTCCACGCCCGTGGACCCGTTGGCATTGAAGGACTCACCTCGCTCAAGTACGTGGTACTGGGCGAAGGCGAAGTTCGAAATTAATTACACACAAGGCGCTTATGGTTCCGCACTTAGTCACGGCCTTGAACGGCCCCATCAACGAACTCGAGCAACGTGTGCTCGACTCCATGCCTGCCATTGAGCGTTGGTTTCGCTTGGAGTGGATGGAGCACACACCGCCCATTTACACCTCGGTGGACATCCGCAATGCGGGCTTCAAGCTGGCACCTGTCGACACCAACTTGTTTCCGGGTGGATGGAACAATTTGTCGGACGAAATGTTGCCTTTGGCAGTGCAAGCGGCGCAGGCGGCCATCGAAAAAATCTGTCCAGAAGCCAAGAACCTCTTGATCATTCCAGAGAACCACACCCGCAACACGTTTTACCTGAGCAATGTGGTGCAGTTGCAGCGCATCTTCCACATGGCGGGCCTGAATGTGCGCATTGGTTCCATCAATCCAGAAATCAAGGAAGCCACCACCATTGAATTGCCCGGTGGCTTTGAGGTCACTTTGGAGCCAGTGCTTCGCACCAAGCACCGCTTGGGCCTGAAAGACTTTGACCCTTGCACCATTCTGTTGAACAACGATTTGTCAGCTGGCGCGCCTGGTATTTTGGAAGAGTTGCACGAGCAGCACTTGTTGCCACCCCTGCATGCGGGTTGGAGTGTGCGCCGTAAAACTTTGCACTTTCAAAGCTACGAAGAAGTGTCCAAGCGCTTTGGTAAGTTGTTGGGCATCGATCCCTGGCTCATCAATCCCATGTTCAGTCAATGCGGCGACGTCAATTTTGCAGAGGGCATCGGCATCGAGGCATTGCGTAGCAACGTGGACGCCTTGCTCACAAAGATCAAGCGCAAGTACAAAGAGTACGGCATCAATGAAAAGCCTTTTGTGGTGGTGAAGGCCGACAACGGCACCTACGGCATGGGCATCATGACCGTTCGCGATGTGTCTGATTTGGACCAGCTGAATCGCAAAACACGCAACAAGATGAGCGTCATCAAAGACGGTCAGGTGGTCAGCGATGTCATCATTCAAGAGGGCGTGCTCACCAACGAGCGCATGAACGATGCGGTGGCCGAGCCGGTCGTCTACATGATGGACCGTTATGTGGTGGGCGGTTTCTACCGCGTTCATGCAGAACGTGGCGTGGACGAAAACCTCAATGCGCCGGGTGCCAGCTTTGTGCCCTTGGCCTTTGCCGAAACCCCGCATTTGCCTCAGCCTGGTATGAAGCCAGGCGCCAGTGTGCCCAACCGCTTCTACATGTACGGTGTCATTGGCCGATTGGCCATGCTGGCAGCCAGCTATGAATTGGAAGCCACCGACCCCGAAGCTGAGGTTTACGACTAAAGTAGTCTAAAGGCCAGGCCAGTTGCTGCGGTGCAACATTTCTAGACAGCGCTGTCTTTTAGAGCTTGACCTCCATGGTCAAGATTCAAAAACAGGCGCAGAATCGCGGTCACTCTGAACAAAAGCCCAGTCTTGCTGCTGGGCTGATTTTTTGTGTCTTCTAGCAAATCTTCTATCGCCGCCCTGACATTGGGCGCCATTGGTGTGGTGTATGGCGACATTGGCACCAGTGTGCTGTACGCCTTGAAAGAGGTTTTTGGCTCCGGCCATGTGCCTTTTACCCCTGACAACATTTACGGCATCCTGTCGATCTTTTTCTGGACCATGACCACTATCGTCTCGGTCAAGTACGTGACGTTGGTGCTCCGCGCGGACAACCACGGTGAAGGCGGTTTGGTGGCCATGTTGGCGCTGGCCTCTCAGTCGGTCAAGGACAAACCCAGGCTTCGCAAAGTTTTGTTGATGGTGGGCATCTTTGGCACATGTTTGTTTTATGGCGATGGCGTCATCACGCCGGCTATTTCAGTGTTGTCTGCGGTTGAAGGTTTGGAGGTGATCTCGCCTGCTTTCAAGAAAGCAGTCATTCCGCTCACGCTCATCATTTTGTTTTGTTTGTTTGCCGTTCAAAAAAGAGGCACGGCAGGCATTGGCAAGTTTTTTGGCCCCATCACGCTGGTCTGGTTCGTTGCCATTGCCGTTCTGGGCCTGTATCACATCGCGTCGCACCCCGAAATTTTGTGGGCTGTCAGCCCGCACTATGCCGTGACCTTCATGTGGGAGAACCCCGGCACCACCTTCATCATTTTGGGTGCAGTGGTTTTGTGTGTCACAGGCGGTGAAGCTTTGTATGCGGACATGGGCCACTTTGGTAAAAAGCCCATCCGTGTGGCTTGGTTTACGGTGGTGATGCCAGCGCTCACCTTGAACTATTTTGGGCAAGGCGCTTTGTTGTTGAGCGACCCTAGCGCGGTCAAGAATCCCTTTTACATGATGGCGCCTGAGTGGGCCCTCATTCCGCTGGTGGGCTTGGCCACCATGGCCACCGTCATTGCCTCGCAGGCGTTGATCACGGGCGCCTTTAGCGTGACCAAGCAGGTCATTCAATTGGGCTACTTGCCTCGCTTGCAGATTTTGCATACCAGCGTCAAAGAAACCGGTCAGATTTACATGCCCTTTGTGAACTGGGGCTTGTTTGTCCTGATTGTGTTGGCGGTGGCTTTGTTCAAGTCGTCCAGCAATTTGGCAGCGGCATACGGCATTGCGGTGTGTACCGACATGCTGATTACAACCGTGCTGACCTTCTTTGTGATTCGTTACAACTGGAACATGCCGCTGTACTTGTGCATTGGCGCAACAGGGTTCTTCTTCATCGTCGACTTTGCATTCTGGGCGTCCAATTTGCTCAAGTTCTTCGAAGGGGGCTGGTTCCCCTTGGTCATTGGCGGCGGTATCTTCTTGCTCATGATCACTTGGAGTGATGGCCGTCGATTGCTGAACAACTCACTCAAAGCAGAGTCGTTCAGTTTGGCCGATTTCTTGGACGCCATTTTTGTGGCACCGCCAGTCCGGGTTGAGGGCACGGCCGTGTTTTTAACCGCCGAGCCTGGCAATGTGCCCAATGCATTGCTGCACAACTTGAAGCACAACAAGGTTTTGCATCGTCAAAACTTGTTTGTCACGGTTCGCAGCCAAGAAGTGCCTTGGATTGGCATGAACAAGCGTTTGGAAATTGAACCTTTGGGCCACGATTGCTGGCAAGTGATTGTCAACTATGGCTTTAAGAACGATCCCGATTTGCCCAAGGCTTTAGAAAGCCTCAAAGGCCATGGTGCGGAACTTGATCCGATGACCACCAGCTACTTCTTGTCACGCGACATTGTCATTCCCACCATCGGGGGTGGCATGGCCACTTGGCGTGAAAAGCTGTTTGCGCAAATGCACTTGAACGCCAGTGCAGCGGCCGAATTTCTGAAGTTGCCCAACAACTCGGTGGTGGAGTTGGGCTCCAAAATCGAAATTTAACTGAACCTTAATGGCTGCTCATCGCCTCGCCCATTTGCAGTGGGCGAGTGCTGAGCCAATCGGCCGGAAACTGAATGCTGTTTTGTGGAAACAGCATGACCACGGTGGAGCCCAACAAGAAGCGGCCCATTTCCTCACCTTTTTGCAGCTGTACATTTTGAGTGTCGTAACGCCACTCGCGCACGATGCCCGGGCGTGGTGGGTTGACCTGACCGTGCCAAACCGTGGCCATGCTGCCCACGATGGTGGCGCCAACGAGCACCAACACCATGGGGCCTTGTGCAGTTTCAAACTCACACACCACGCGTTCGTTGCGCGCAAACAAGCCAGGCACACCGCGTGCGGTGGTGGGATTCACTGAAAACAAATCGCCGGGTACATGGATCATGCGCAGCAGATTTCCAGCGATGGGCATGTGAATGCGGTGATAGTCGCGAGGGCTTAAGTAGAGCGTGGCAAACTGGCCGTTTTGAAATTGCGCGGCCAATGCTTCATCGCCGCCCACCAAGGCGCGGGTACTGTACTGATGGCCCTTGGCTTGAAAAATTTGGTCTTTGTCGATGGGGCCACATTGGCTGATGGCGCCGTCCACAGGACAAACCCAGGTGCTGGTCGCCACAGGACGAACGCCGTCCTTCAGGGGGCGAGTAAAAAACTCGTTGAAGCTTTTGTAATGGGCGGGGTCTTCATGCACGGCCTCTGCCATGTTGACTTGGTAGCGTTTGACAAAGCGCTTGATGACCCACGTGGTGAAGCTGCCCCATTCGGCACTGGCCATGCGGCCCGCCAAACGGGTCATGGCCTGCTTGGGCATGAGGTATTGCGGCAATACTGCCAATTGATCAGACACGCGAGCTCCCTCGTTTCACATGGGAGACTATTGTAGAAGGCTTGCTGGCCCCGCTTTGAGGCCTGCCAGCCGGTGCTTAGAAGCAAGCCACAGAAGGGTGCTTAAAACTCTTGGTAAAAGCCCAAAGCACGTTGTGTGGGCGCGTCGTCTACATGGAACAGGTAGGCGTTGCCATGGCTGGCGCGGTGTTGAACTTGAGCGTGGGTGGGAATGGCCACGGTATCGCCTTCTGACCATTTCAAAGTCACACCATCGATTTCAGACTCGCCGCGACCTTCAATGACATGCATGACCGAGCTGGCTGAGCGAGGGCGTGGCCCAAAGTCTGCGCCGTCGCGAAGCAGCTGCGCAGAAAATCCCAAGGTGGGCAAACACGGGGCGCCTGTTTCGGGATTGACATAGGCCAGTTGCACTGCTGCATCTTTGGGTGTGCCTTTGTCGAGTGCATTCAAGGCCTCGCGCACGTCCACCCAGGGGTAGCGAATTTGCGGGTAAGGTGCTCGCGCTGTTTGGCTCAATGAGCCAAAGGGTACCAAGCCGGCACGGCGGTATTTGGTTTGCGAGGCGTCCAAATCGGGGCTGGCGTTTTGTGAAGGTCCTTCAATGGCATACGACGCTTCCATGCTGTAAACCATGGGCAGGTCGAGTGCATCGAGCCACACCACGGGACCCGTACCCTCATGGCCATGCTCGTGCCACAAGCCCGCGGGCGTCAGAATCAGATCGCCCTTGTGCATGGGGCATTTTTCGCCTTGTACGGTTGTGAAGCCACCGTCGCCTTCCACCACAAAGCGAACGGCGCTGGGCGTGTGGCGGTGGTTGGGCGCCACTTCGCCCGGCAAGATCAATTGCATGCCGACATAAATGGTGGGTGTGGCCACCAGCTTCTCAATGCCATGACCGGGGTTGCAAAGCACCAAGACGCGGCGCTCGGCTTTTTCAATGGGCGTTAATTGGCCGGCACGCATGAGTTGTGGGCGGACATCTTGGTAACGCCAAACAAAAGGCTGAGTTGCGCGCGATGGTTTGCCGCGGGGTAGCAAGCCCCTTAATTGGGGCCACAAAGGCGCGATCGACAGAGCCGTCATGTCGGCAATGTAGTCAGCGGGTAGGTCTTCTAAGCGACCCAGCGAGTCGGCTGGCTGAGAGGGGTTCAAGAGAGTCTCCTTTGAGGCTTTTAATAAGTATACATATTATTGACAAAAACCCAAGGGGTGTCGCCAAAACAGCAGGGACCCCGATCAGGTCAGGGAAATACAAGTGACAGCGAGGCACAATCAAGACATGTCTTATTTATTGAATGTTGAAAACTTGGTGAAGCGCTTCGGTGACAACACCGTCGTTGACGATTTGTCCTTCCACATTTCACCTGGAGAATGTTTGGGCGTCATCGGACCCAATGGCGCTGGCAAAACAACCACCTTGCGCATGTGTTTGGGTTTGACAACGCCCGACGCAGGCAGCATCACGTACTTCGAGAATTTTTCGATGCCTCAAGATGCCTTGGCCATCAAAGCTCAATTGGGCGTGGTGGCGCAAATGGACACCTTGGACCCCGATTTCTCTGCCGAAGAAAACTTGCTGGTGTATGGCCGTTACTTCGGTATGAAAGACCGCGATATCAAGGCACGCATTGGACCTTTGTTGGAGTTCGGTGCACTCACCAGCAAAGCCAAAGCCAAGCCAGGTGAGTTGTCGGGCGGCATGAAACGGCGCTTGAGTTTGGCGCGGGCACTCATCAACCAACCGCAAATGCTGATGTTGGATGAGCCCACCACGGGCCTCGATCCGCAAGCCCGTCACCTGATGTGGGAGCGTTTGCAAATGCTGATGCAAGAAGGTAAATCGATTTTGCTGACCACCCACTTCATGGACGAAGCCGAGCGTTTGTGTGACCGCTTGTTGGTGATTGACCACGGCAAAAAAATTGCTGAAGGCAAACCCCGCGATTTGATTGCGACGCACCTTGAACCCGATGTGGTGGAGTTGTATGGCCAAGGTGCATTGGCGCTGGCGTCCCCCGACTCAATTTTGCGGCAACACGCTGCGCGCGTTGAAGTCAGTGGTGAGACCGTGTTTTTCTACACCGCCCAAGCGCAGCCACTTTTGATCGCCTTGCAAGCGTGGCCGCACATTCGCAGTTTGCACCGCCCTGCCAACTTAGAGGATTTATTCTTGAAGCTCACCGGTCGACAAATTAGGGAGAACGCATGATGAACCCACAACATGTGACACCTTCCGTCTGGTCGCCACCCCAATTGTCAATGCGTTGGTGGCCCGTGTTTCTGCGCAATTTGTTGGTGTGGCGTAAATTGGCGCTGCCCAGTCTGGTGGGCAACATTGCAGAGCCTCTGATGTGGTTGGTTGCCTTTGGTTATGGCTTGGGCGCATTGGTGGGCGAAGTCAACACTGGCGGCCAGCAGGTGCCCTACATTTTATTTTTGGCCAGCGGCAGCATTTGCATGAGTGCCATGAATGCGGCTTCGTTTGAAGCCTTGTATTCGGCTTTCTCGCGCATGCACATGCAAAAAACTTGGGATGGCATCATGAATGCACCCGTCCGCTTGGATGACGTGGTGTTGGCAGAAATGCTGTGGGCGTC
>JBIKJX010000393.1:0-3204 GCA_044360785.1 Limnohabitans sp. | reverse complement strand
TGGATCCTCTATCCGCCGGGCTTCGATCCGTCCCGCAAGTATCCGCTCGCGCTCGACATCCACGGCGGGCCGCACATCGACTATGGCCCGATGTTCTCGATCACGCACCATCTCTACGCGGCCGCGGGCTATGTGGTGCTCTTCACCAACCCGCGCGGCTCGATCGGCTACGGCGAGTCGTTCGCGAGCCTCATCAACCGGGCTTACCCGGGCAAGGACCACGACGACCTCATGAGCTCGGTCGATGCGGTCGTCGCCCGCGGCTTCATCGACCCGGCGCGGCTCTATATCGGCGGCGGTTCGGGTGGCGGTGTGCTGTCGTCCTGGGCGATCGGCAAGACCGATCGCTTTGCGGCAGCCTCCGTGAAGCGCCCGGTGATCAACTGGGCTTCGACCGCGCTCACCACCGACATCGGCGCTGCGATGGGCACCGCGTGGTTCGACCGTTGGCCGTGGGAGGAGCCCGAGAAGTATTGGGCGCGCTCACCGCTGTCGCTGGTCGGCAAGGTACGCACGCCGACGCTCATCATCACCGGCGAGCACGACTGGCGCACGCCGATGTCGGACTCGGAGCAGTACTTCCAGGCGCTGCAGTTGCAGGGCGTGGAGAGCGCGTTGATGCGCCTGCCCGAGGCCAGCCACGGGTTCGGCCGTCCGAGCCAGTGGCTCGCCGCGATCCTGGGCACGATCGGTTGGTACGACCGGCACCGCAAGGCGCCGGGGTCTGCGGAGCCGCCGAGGATCCGCTAGGCGGGGCGGTCTCTCAAGATCGCCAGTCGAGCGCGAGCGTCGCGCCGCGTGACGCCATCATCCAGAGTCCGACATGGTGCGCCGCGCGGCGATCGTGCCCGGGCGCGTCGAAGGTCTCGCAGTCGGAGACGAGCGCGATGATGTCGAGCGCAAGGATCGACGCGACGGTCTCCTCTCGGGTGGCATCCGGCGGCGCGAACAGCGCGTGGTTGCGCGCGGACAGCATCGTCAGCACGAAGTCCGCGACGCAGATGTCCGTGCAGTCACCCACCACCAACAGGCGGCGTACGCCCGTCGAGCGCATCCAGTCTACGACGGCGTTCCGGCCCGTGCGGCGATCGATCCCGCCCACGAAACCGTTGATGCAGTCCTTGCGGACGAGCGTGACCTGAGGGGCACGGGTCATGTCCTCGAGGAGCGGATCGATCTCCTCTTCGCCGGTGCCGATCACGCCGTGCGGCGGATAGGGCGGCTCGGGGATGTCCGCGTGATGCGTGTCGAGGAAATACAGCGTATGCAGCCGTGCGCCCAGCGCCTCGGTCAGGCGCCGGTGTGTCGCTGCGATGCGCTCCACCATGGGGACCATATGCACCGGATCGGCGAGGTTGCCGCGGCGCGTGAAGCCCACCGACGCATCGACGATCACCAGCCCGACCGGGAAGTCGCCATCGAGAGTGACGACAGGCGTGAGCGGGAGCGGCAGCAGGGTCGCAAGGTCGGTCATCGGGGCCTCCAAGGGGCGTCAGCCGTCGAGTCTGCGGATCAGTTCGATGAGGGATGCCGTCAGCGCCAAGCCGGTCGGACGCTCGTGGTCGATCGCCTGGACGGCACGCTGTCTGGCTTCTTCGAGGGCGATACGTGATACGGCTTCCGGTCGGTCGGTGGAAGGCGCACGTCCCGACCATACGCGCTGCAGCAGCGGCTCACCGTCCGGCGGAGGGGTTTCATCCGCGAGTCCGACATGGATCCGGTCATCCGGGGTACGCCACGCTTGCAGCCGCCCCGGCAACGATGCCTTGTCGGATCCCCGCGACAGCTTCATGGTGGGTTTGCCACCGATCTCGGAGAGCTTTGCCACGGCGCCCACGCCGGTCGGTGCATCCGGGCTGCAGACGATCCTTTCGCCGACGCCGTACAGGTCCACGGGTGCCTTGGCGAGCGCCGTGATGCCAACCTCGTCGAGACCCGAGGACACCACGATCTTGGCTTGGTGCGCGCCGAGGCTGTCCAATAGTCCGCGCGCCGCTGCGATCGACCCAAGATCGACGTTGGAGTCGAGACGGATGCCCGCCAGTTTGCCGTCGGTCGCCGCCACGGCGGCCCGGATGCCGGTGTCCGCTCCGAAAGGGTCGTAGGTATCGACCAGATGGATGTCTTGACCGGGGTAGGAACGATGCAGGGCGGCGAAGAAGGCGCGCTCGGTGTCGGCGACCGCGAGATCGGATCGTTCCCAGGCCTGGACCGCGAAATGATCCATCGTCCCGACGCAGGGTACGCCGAAGCGTCGCCAGGCCTCGACATTGGAGGTGCCCGAGCAACCGGCGAGGTAAGCGGCGCGGGCCGCATCCACGGCCGCATCGGGATGGACCCGCCGCGTCCCGAACTCGAGCACCCCGCGCCCCTGGTGTCGCGCGGCTGCCGCGACAAGGGCGGCTTTGGTGGCCACCATCGTCCCGTGGTTGATCAGGGAGAGGAGCGGTGTCTCGATGAGTTTGGCGGACAGCAGCGAACACTTCACCGAGAGGTAGGGGACGTAGGCCGATGGTCGCACCCTATTGAACTCGACCGGGCGTCCCGCGGTGTCCAGCGTGGGCCCTGAAAGCAGAAGACTGCCGTCCAAGGGGGCACGGATCTCACCCTCGAACCGCCATCTCTCCAGACTGTCGCGAAGCTGTCTCCCGGCCGGCGAGAGCAGCGCGGGTCCGAGCAGCGGATGGTCGTCGAGGGCTGCCAGGTCGGAGGGAGAGAAGCGCAACGACGAGAGCGTCTCGAGCGAACGCCCCAGCATGGACTGCAGCAGGAACGGGCGCGCGGGGCCATGGCTGGGATCTTCCCTCATGGGTAGCCGACGCGAGAAGAAGTCGAAGACGACTGGTGCCTCCAAAAGCCCCGCCTCGGCATGGGGGACCAAGGAAGTCAGTTGGTAGAGATCTACGCCGAGAGCGGTGGTCACGCGGCAAGTCTATTCGGGCGGCACCGTCTGGTGTGTTACAGGGACGGCAGCGACGCGCTGCCCGGAGGTCTCAGCCGCCCGCGTCGATCAGCGCGCGCACCTGCGCGTAGAACGCCTCTCGGGCCTTGGACTCCGGGCCGAGCGAGGCGCGGGTCCAGTTGGAGTTGCTCGCGATCACGAGTCGCCGCTGCGGGTCGATGTAGATGCCTTGGCCGAAGATGCCCTGCGCGGCGACCGAGCCGTCATCGTAGGTCCACCACTGGAAGCCGTAGCCGCGGCCG
>JBIKJX010000290.1:0-3215 GCA_044360785.1 Limnohabitans sp. | reverse complement strand
CAGGCGTTGTATCGGGATTGCCCCAGGCCATGAAATGGAAGGCCGTATGGTGATCGTCGATGGGCACATTCATGTTGGCTACGTTGTACTGGTCATTGGGCGGAATGAGCGCTGAAGCAGGCGCAACGAACACCGTGCTTCGAATGTAATCATGTGTTTGGGCATCCTTAATAGGTCGACGAATGGCAGCATACCTGAAGCCATAGGGTGTGCGCTCCACTTGCATGCGTGGCGATTTGTCGGTTGAAGGACGCAACCATTGGGTGTCGGTGGCTTTGGCGCCATCCACACGCGCGGGCACCATGTCGGATGAATGCAAACTGGAGCTGTGCGCCGAATCGATCTGACCTTCTAAAATTTGCGCCCAATTGCATGGCACGATGATTTTTGCCACAGCCAAACGGGTCTCAGCATTGGGAGCCCAAGGGGGCGGGGTGAACTCGGGTTGATGTTCGGGAGGTCCCATGTAAGCCCAGACAAAACCGCCCCATTCTTTTGTTGGAAAAGCGCGATGTTTGACTTTTTCAACCAAGCCACTGCCTGCTGGCTCGGAGGCCATGTCAACCACATTGCCTGCCACATCCATCTTCCAGCCGTGGTACAGGCAACGCAAACCACAATCTTCGTTGCGGCCATAAACCAAAGAAACTTTGCGGTGTGGGCAGTATTCGTCCATCACGCCCACGCGGCCTTTGGTGTCCCTGAAAACAACCAGGTCTTCTCCCAAGATTCGCGCCTTGATGGGGGCCCCATCGGGCTCAGAAACCTCTTCGATCAAACAAATGGCAATCCACTGTCGGCGCATGAGTTGCCCCATGGGCGCATTGCCTTCGACGCGACACAACAAGTCATTTTCTTCTGGGGTTATCATGATTCTTAAATTCTCTGAGACATTCACACAAAGGGGTTATTTTTTGAAGGTTGCGCATTTATTCTTAGGTATCTAAGATAATATAAAAACATGATCTGTGTCAAGTTTCATACTGACAAGACCTTTTTTTAAATTTGTTATCACATTGGTTTTTAACCAACCCCTCATCAAATGACGCAAGTGCTTGATTCAGATTTAACGGCTTTGCTTGTTCAAGACAAACGCCAAGTGGCCAAAGACATTTGGTCTTTTCGCTTGGTTCACCCCGAAGGGCAAAGCTTGCCTGCGTTCAAAGCAGGCGCGCACATCACGGTTCAAACACCTGCCGGACAGCGCCGCAATTACTCACTCTGCAACGACCCCTCAGAAACCAGTTTTTGCGAGATTGCCATCAAGTTCGAGCACAACGGTCGCGGCGGGTCCCGCAGCATGATTGAACAAGTTCAGGTGGGCCAGTTGTTGCCCGCCAGTGCGCCGAAGAACGATTTCGAACTGCTTGACCCCTCGCACGAAGTGATCTTCATTGCAGGCGGCATTGGCGTGACGCCTTTGCTGTCCATGGCAAGACAAATGGCCAAGCTTCAGGAAACCGGCGGTCAAGGACGTTTCCGTTTTTACTATTGCGCTCGTGATGCTGAAGGTGCAGCCTTCATGCCAGAGTTGCAAATGCTCCAAAATGCAGGCGAAGTCAGTTTCCATTTCGATGGCGGCAATCCCGATGCAGGCCTGGACTTTTGGCCCTTGCTAGAAAAACCAAGCCAAGCCCACATTTATTGTTGTGGCCCCCAAGGCCTCATGGATGCTGTGAAAGACATGAGCGGCCATTGGCCACAGGGCCGCGTGCATTTTGAAAGCTTTGGCGTCAATGCTGCGCAACACGCCACCAACAGCCCTTTCCGAATCAAGCTGTCTAAGTCACAAACAGTGTTGCCCGTTGCAGAGAACGAAAGCATTCTGGAAGCGCTACGCAAAGCAGGCCATCGCGTTCCCAGTTCGTGTGAAAGTGGCACCTGCGGCAGTTGCAAAACAACTTTGGTGGCTGGGCAAGTTGAGCACCGCGATTTTGTTTTGTCCGATTCAGACAAGCGCAGTCAAATCATGGTGTGCGTTTCACGCGCCAGCCAAGCCAATGATGTGATTGAGATTGATCTCTAAGCAAAAGCACCAGCACAAGCCCAATCCCTGAACCAAGACATGACGCAAGCCTCCATTTCCCCACTCAAGATTGGCGTTGCAGGCTTGGGCCGCGCATTCACTTTGATGCTTCCGACCTTCTTGCAGGACCCCCGTGTTCAATTGGTCGCAGCCACCGATCCCATTGCCAGTGCCAAAGCACAATTTGAAAAAGATTTTCAAGCAGTGACAGTTGAAAGTGTGGCCGAATTGTGTGCCCTCAAAGAAGTTGAAGTGGTCTACATCGCCACACCGCATCAATTTCATGCCGCGCATGTGGAACTGGCCGCGCAACACGGCAAGCATGTTTGGGTCGAAAAACCCATGGCCATTTCTTTGGAAGAATGCACCCGCATGATGACTGCGTGCCAGCAAGCTGGCGTCCAACTCATGGTGGGCCACAGCCACAGTTTCAATGCGCCAGTTTTGCGTGCGCGCCATCTCATTGCATCAGGCCAGTTGGGCCAGGTGCGCATGATCACGGCACTCAACTACACCGACTTCTTATATCGGCCTAGGCGACCCGAAGAACTCAATACCGCCTTGGGCGGCGGTGTCATTCACAGTCAGGCCGCCCATCAAATTGATGTGGTGCGCTTGTTGGGTGGCGGCAAAGTGGCCAGCGTCCAAGCCTGCACCGGCCAGTGGGATGCCACGCGTCCCACCGAGGGGGCCTACAGCGCTTTGTTGTCATTTGAAAATGGCGCTTTTGCCAATGTGACCTACAACGGGCATGGTCATTTTGACAGCGACATCTGGATGGACCATGTGGGTGAAATCGGCAACGCCAAGCCAGCATCAGAAAGCGCACAGCGTTATGGCCAAGCTAGAAAAAGATTGGCATCTGCGCAAAGTCCAGAACAAGAATCCGAACTCAAAGCCGCACGCAATTATGGCGGCCCTCAATATGCTCCGGCAGCAATGAACGCCCATGCATTTCAGCACTTCGGTCCTGTGGTGGTGAGTTGCGACAGCGGCGACATTCGCTTAACGCCGCACGGCATTTGGGTGTATGGCCCCGACACAGCCTCTTTCGACGAATTGTCAGCGCCAGCCTACCCACGCAAAGAGGTCATTGACGAATTGTTTGAAGCCCTCAGGCATGCAAACCCTCTGATTCACAACGGTGAATGGTCGCGCGCCAGTACCGAAGTGAATCAGAGGGTTTGCA
>JBIKJX010000027.1:0-11717 GCA_044360785.1 Limnohabitans sp. | reverse complement strand
AATCGAGAGGCTTGAATGGATGTCAAAAGCCTGCTGCCAAACCATCACGCCTTGGATCTGATGCGGCCACATACCCTTCCACTTTGGGGTTACCCATGCGCCAGATAAATTGGCCTGCACCAAAGTCTTGATAAGAGTCGTTGATAACCTCTAACTCATGACCTAAATCATTCAAGCCTTGCACCGTATTGGCATCCATGTTGGCCTCTGCATTGATGGACATGCCCTCGTTGTAGCGCCAGCGCGGCGCGTCGCAAGCCGTTTGTGGATTTTGTCCGTAATCAAGCATGCGGACCAAGGTTTGCATGTGGCCTTGCGGTTGCATGTTGCCGCCCATCACGCCATAGCTCATGACAGGCTGACCGTTTTGCGTCAGGAAAGCTGGAATGATGGTTTGGAATGGACGCTTGCCCGGCGCAACCAAGTTGGCAGGGTTCAAGCCCTTTGGATCAGTGCTGAAACCAAAGCCCCTGTTTTGCAAACTGATGCCATACGTTGGCTCGACCACACCGGAACCAAAGCCCATGTAATTGCTTTGAATGAAGCTGACCATCATGCCGTTTTCATCCGCTGCCGTGAGGTAAATCGTGCCGCCTTTAACAGGATTGCCCGCCTTAAAGTCTTGTGCTTTCTTCATGTCAATGAGGTTGGCGCGGCTTTTTAAGTAAGCGGGATCTAGCATTTGCGATGGCGTGACTTCCATGTGTTTGGGATCTGCCACATAACGGTACACATCAGCAAAAGCCAGTTTCATAGCTTCGATTTGCAAATGTTGAGAGTCAACCCCATCAACCTTCATGCTGGCCAAATCGAAGTTTTCCAAAATACCCAAAGCAATCAAAGCCGCAATGCCTTGGCCATTGGGCGGAATTTCGTGGAGGGTATAGCCGCGATAATTTTGGGCAATCGGTTCGACCCATTCTGCTTGGTAGTTGGCCAAGTCTTTCAATGTCATTGCACCGCCATGTTGATCTGAGAAACGCACCAAGGCCTCTGCAATTTCGCCTTCATAGAAAGCTCGGCCTTTGGTTTGAGCGATGGCCCTTAAACCTTTGGCGGCCGTCTTGAATTGAAACAACTCACCCACATTGGGTGCGCGACCCCAAGGTAAATAACTTTCGGCAAACCCAGGCAAAGATTGAAGCAAAGGCGTGGCCGCTGCCCACTTTTGTTGAACCACCACAGGCACCAAATAACCGCGTTCTGCAATTTCAATGGCCGGCGCCATCAAGTCTGCAAAGGGCAATTTGCCAAAGCGCTCACTCATGGTCGCCCAAGCACTGACTGCGCCAGGCACCGTGACTGAATCCCAACCCCGTTTGGGTGGATTGACGGCATCTTCACCATATTTGCGATGGAAATAATCGGGGGTCCAAGCTTGCGGTGCAGGACCCGAAGCGTTCAAGCCGTGTAATTTTTGACCATCCCACAAAATACAAAAGGCATCGGAACCCAGACCATTGCTGACGGGCTCTGTGATGGTCATGGCGGCCGCTGCGGCAATGGCAGCATCCACCGCATTACCGCCTTGTTGCATCATTCTGAGACCCGCTTGCGCAGCCAGAGGATGCGAGGTGGAAACGATGTTGCGCGCAAACACTGGCAAACGCGCAGAGGCATAAGGGGTACTGAAATCGAAGGTCATGGCTTAGTCCAACGTTATTTTGCGTTCGCTGATGATTTTTTTCCATTTGGCAGACTCTGCTGACAACATGGTGGCAAACTGCATTGGCGAAGTGCCAATGGGTTCAATGCCCAATCGAAGCAATTTGTCTTTGACTTCAGGATCGGCCAAGGCTTGCAGTGCTGCGGCATTGACGCGGTTCATAATTTCAGGACGCACACCAGCAGGGCCAAACAAACCAAACCACGTGTTTGATTCGTAGCCCGGCAACACTTCTGCAATGGCAGGCAGGCCAGGCGCCATGCTGGTTCTTTGCGCTGAAGTAACGCCCAATGCACGCAGCCTACCCTCCTTGACATGTGGCAAGCCAGTAGGCAATGAATCAAACAAAACATCGATCTTGCCGCTGATTAAATCGGGCATGGCCAATGCAGTCCCTTTGTAGGGAATGTGCACCACATACAAACCTGCCTGAGATTTAAACAACTCGGCGGTGAGTTGGACGATGGTGCCATTGCCGCTAGACGCATAGTTCAAACGACCCGGGTTTTTCTTGGCGTAGTCAATCCATTCTTGAATGGTTTTGGCTGGCGAACTGTTGGGAACCAACATGATGCTGGGCGCATTACCGACTTGTGCAATGGGTGTGAAATCACGCACCGCGTCGTAGGGCATTTTGGGATTCAAGTTGGGTCCGATGGAGTGGGTGCTTGAAGTGGCCAACAACAAGGTGTAGCCATCTGCAGGCGACTTGGCCACCAAATCGGAACCTAGAGTGCCACCGGCGCCAGGTTTGTTTTCGACCACCACAGCTGAACCAATTTTTTCAGCCAATTTTTGGGACAGCGTGCGGGCAAAAATGTCCGTGGCACCCCCTGCTGGAAAAGGTACTACCAATCGAATGGGTTTGGTGGGGTAGGCAATGGTTGTGGTCTGTGCGTTTGCAGCTGCGGGTAACAGCGATAAAGCCATGACCCCTATCAGGGACAAGCTTGAGGCGGTGAAAGTTGAGAGGCGTTGTTTCAGATTCATTGTGTACTGCTTGATGAAATTTAAAAACGTGTCAAGCCAACCATTGTGTCAGGAATTGGAAAGTCCTTAGTCGCATTGGTGAACCCAATGGTGTGACCCATGAAAAACGGCACCCGAAGGTGCCGTTGAAAGTGCCACTCACTGAACGTGAGGGCTTTGGTCATCAATCCTCGACGAAGGCTTCTTCGCGCTTGGATTTGACGGACGGCAAGAGAACAATGATCAACAAGACTGCGGCTGCAGCCAGCAAACTGGCCGACAAACCACGCGTGACAAACACCGACCAATCACCCCGTGACAACAAGAGCGCACGGCGCAAGTTTTCTTCCATCATGGGGCCCAAGATAAAGCCCAACAACAGAGGTGCCGGCTCCACTTTCAACTTGATGAAGATGTAGCCAATCACACCAAAAGCACCCACCATCCAAATGTCAAAGGTGTTGTTGTTGGTGGAATAGACACCGATGGCGCAGAACAAGACGATCGCAGGGAACAACCAACGGTAAGGTACTGTCAACAACTTGATCCACATGCCAATGAGGGGCAGGTTCAAGATGATCAACATCGCATTGCCGAGCCACATAGACGCAATCAAACCCCAAAACAGTTCGGGATTGCTGGTCATCACCTGAGGGCCTGGCTGAATGTTGTGAATGGTCATGGCACCCACCATCAAGGCCATCACGGCATTGGGCGGAATTCCCAGAGTCAGCAAGGGAATGAAAGAGGTTTGTGCACCCGCGTTGTTGGCAGCTTCAGGGGCAGCAACGCCGCGAATATTGCCTTGACCGAATGGCACTTCACCTGGACGAAGTTTGGTTTTCTTCTCAATGGTGTAGGCGGCAAAAGCAGCCAACAATGCGCCGCCGCCAGGCAAGATGCCTAGCAAAGAACCAATCGTTGTGCCGCGCAAAACCGCAGGAACCAAATTGCGGAAATCTTCGCCTGTTGGCAATAAGCCAGTGACCTTGCCAGTGAAGACTTCGCGCTTGTCTTCTGGTTGAGACAAGTTGGCAATGATTTCACCGTAGCCGAAAACACCCATGGCGATGGTAATGAAACCAATGCCGTCTGTGAGTTCAGGAATGTCAAAACTGTAGCGGGCAACACCTGAGTTGACGTCTGTACCAACCAGACCCAGCAACAAGCCAAGCACAATCATGGCCACCGCTTTGATCAACGACCCTGAAGCCAAGACCACAGCGCCAATGAGACCCAAAATCATGAGTGAGAAATACTCAGCAGGACCAAACTTAAAAGCAACTTCAGTCAGTGGTGCAGCAAATGCGGCCAAAATCAAAGTTCCAACGCAACCTGCAAAGAAAGAGCCAAGGCCAGCAGCGGCCAAGGCAGGCCCTGCTCGCCCTTTTCGCGCCATTTGATAGCCATCAATGACCGTCACAACCGAAGATGACTCACCCGGCAAGTTGACCAAAATTGCGGTGGTTGAACCGCCATATTGGGCACCGTAATAAATACCGGCCAACATGATGAGGGCAGCAATCGGAGGTAATGCGTAGGTTGCAGGCAAGAGCATGGCAATGGTTGCCACGGGTCCAATGCCTGGGAGCACGCCAATCAGCGTCCCGAGTAAACAACCAATGAAAGCGTACATGAGATTTTGCAAGGTGAAAGCCACCCCAAAACCCAGCGCCAAGTTATTGAACAATTCCATGAAATGACTCCTTAGCCGCTAATGAAGGTGGGCCAAACGGGAAACTGCAACTTCAAAAGCATGATGAAAGCTGCGTAACTCATGATGGACAAAATGGTACCCAACACAAGGACTTCCTTGAGTTTGAATTGTTCACCTGCCATGCTGACGACAATGGTTGTTCCATAAATGGCAACAATGAGGCCCATGGCAGGCAATCCAAATTTAGGCAGACCACCCAACAAAATACCGAACAGCAAATTGCCTGCAATGATGAAGACCAAAGGCCTCCAAGCAAAAGCACCAACAAGATCACCATCGGGTGTTTCAACCACCAAAGACTTGAACAAAATGATGGCGCCCAGGACGGCCAAGATGACGCCCAGCAGCAAAGGGAAATAGCCAGGGCCCATTCGGGCACCAGTACCAATGGAATAACTTGTTGCTCCGTAGGCAAATGCTGCACCAACAACGGTGAACAACAAGCCAGAGAAAAAGTCTTTTTGACTTTTGATTTTCACAGGGACACTCCTCCAAAAAGTTTGGGATGCCGAATTGTGTGGCCAAAGGTTCCCATGTCGAATGTGGATTTCACCTACTGCCAGCAGGTTTACGCCACCAAAACTTGGGTAAACCCTAGGTTTTAAGTGCAATTATTTGTTCAATGGTTTAAAAACGCGCAACCATTTGGTGGCGGGCAAACCAAATCGGTTTTCGATGGCTTCGGCTTGCGCAAGCAATTCGGCACGCTTGGGTCGACTGGCTTGTCTTTGCGCCATGACCACTGTGTTGCCTTCTCGGGTGGGTTTGAAGGCCCAAAGTGCGTCTTCACCAAAGGCCTCTGCTATCTTTGAAAGGCTTTGGTCGTAGCTGGATGAACGGCCAAACAAATTGACGGTC
This sequence comes from Limnohabitans sp., assembly GCA_044360785.1. GTDB lineage: Bacteria > Pseudomonadota > Gammaproteobacteria > Burkholderiales > Burkholderiaceae_C > Limnohabitans_A. Next base: position 6,507 of record JBIKJX010000027.1, on the reverse strand, counting down.
ATGGTGCCATCGTCGGCCAACAAAGCTCGGCAATTTTGATAAAACTCAACGCTGTCCAATACTGGGGCTGCTGCCTCGTGGTCATACAGATCGACATGCAAACTGTCGACCGTGCCTTGCCACTCATGGCTTTTGATTTCCTTGGCAGCATCTGCAATGATGACCCGGAGGCGGGGCCCATCTTCAGGCAATTTGAACCAACCTCGACACGCATGAAGAACGCCAGGGTTCAACTCAATGGCCGTGCAAGTCCAACGCAATTTTTTGTAACAAAATTTGGTGAGGCTGGCCGCACCCAAACCCAACTGCATGGCATGCCGACCTGACACGGAAGAGGACTTCAAAAACAACAGGCCCACCATCATGCGCTGGACGTATTCCAGTTCCAGTTCAAAAGGCTCTTTGATTTTCATGGCGCCTTGGATCCAAGGTGTGCCCAAATGCAAGTACCGAGACTCGCCATCTTCTGAAAAATTGACCTCTGGGAGTTCAATGGCTTTATTTTTTTTGGCAGTCATGCGGTTTGGAATGATTGGAGTTGAGGCAACACACGCAATGTATTTTGAACCGTGGTTTGTGCAATCACCGTGAGTGATTCGTTTCTAAGCTGTGCCAAGACCTGTGCAATTTGAGGCAACTGACAGGGCTCGTTTCGATTTTGCGGCATCAATGTTGTGTCTGATTGTCGCTCGGACTGTGTGCGGTACAGCCAATGAGGCGGAATATCGGGCGCATCGGTTTCCAACACAATGTTTGACAAAGGCAGTTGGGTGGCCAAGCGCCTAATTTGCAAGGCACGATCGAAGGTCAAGGTGCCACCAAAACCCAACACAAAACCCAAATCAATGAAAGCCTTCGCTTGTTGCAAGCTGCCATTGAAGGCGTGCGCGATACCGCCCCGAATTTGAAAGCGACGCAAGCCGCCTAACAATTGATCCGCCGATTTGCGGACGTGCAAGATCACAGGCAGTTTGTATTTTTCGGCCAGCTTCAATTGCGCATGGTAGAAAAATAATTGCTTCTTGCGCATCTCTGGTTCGCACAAATTGGGAACAAAGAAATCCAAACCAATCTCACCCAGAGCAACCAACCTGCGATCATTGATGTTGCCATCATCAGACACGCTCAAAGCTTTTTGAATACAAGCTTCCAAGTGAAGTAAGTCTTCTGGCTGGGCTTGCGGCACAAATAGGGGATGAATGCCCAATGCATAGGGCTGATCAAACGACTTGGCCATGTCTTGAAGGGCCAGAAAGTCTTTGGCTTGAACGGCAGGCATGACACACCATTGCACGCCAGCTTCTTGCGCACGTTTCAAAACTTCAGAACGGTCCGCCGAAAACTCTGGGGCATCCAAATGGCAATGGCTGTCGATCCACTGCACCATCATGTCTGCAGAACGCCCCTGTCTAGACGTAAAACGCGACTGCAGCGAGAGGCCAAGTGCGGATCGTGTGTGACCACCACAAACGCAGTGCCTTGGTCTTTGGCCGTGCCAAGCATGAGGTCAAATACGGCTTCGGCAGTGTTTCTGTCAAGGTTACCTGTTGGCTCATCGGCCAACACACATGCAGGTTGCGTCACCATGGCACGGGCAATGGCGACCCGCTGACGCTCGCCGCCGGACAACTCGGCGGGCTTGTGTGCCGCACGATTTTGTAGACCGACAGAGTCAAGCCATTTCATGGCAATTTGTTGCGCTTGCGCTTGTGATTCGCGCCTTATGAGAAGCGGCATGGCCACATTTTCAAGGGCCGTCAATTCGGGTAACAAATGGTGAAACTGGTACACAAAACCCAAGAGCTGGTTTCGACGCGCGCCCTGAGCTGAAGCGTTCAATTGAGACCAATCCTGCCCTTGCAACAGCACTTGTCCTTGAGTGGGTTTGTCGAGGCCACCCATCAAATGCATGAGGGTACTTTTGCCAGACCCAGACGCACCCACGATGGCCACGGTCTCACCCGCTTCAACGGTTAAATCGATGCCCTTTAACACGGTCACATCAAGCTGACCTTCAGCAAATCGTTTGCTCAAACCCCTGATTTCCAGCACTGGCTTATTCATAACGCAATGCCTCCGCAGGGTTAACCTGGCTAGCCCGCCAGCTGGGGTACAAGGTGGCTGCGAATGCCAACAGCAAAGAGATGATGGCCACAGGCAGGATGTCCGTCATTTGCGGATCGCTGGGCATTCTGCTGATGATGTAAATGTCTTTGGGCAAAAAACTGGCGCGGAAGATCGTTTCCAATGCCGGCACAATGACGTCAATGTTGAAGGCCACCAGCAAGCCCAAAAGCAAGCCCCCAAATGTGCCAATGACCCCCACCAAGGAGCCTTGCACCATGAAGATGCCCATGATGCTTTTGGGACTGGCCCCCAGCGTTCGCAAAATAGCAATATCGGCGCGTTTGTCTGTGACTGACATGACCAAGGTGCTCACCAAATTGAAAGCAGCCACAGCCACAATGAGCGTCAGGATGATGAACATCATTCGCTTTTCAACTTGCACCGCTGCAAACCAAGTGCGATTTTGTTGCGTCCAATCCCGGATGCCCATGCCAACGTTCAAGGTGGGCGCCAATTGCTGTGCCACGCTTCGGGCTTCATGCAAATCCTTGATTTTCAATCGCACCCCTGTGGGACCTTCTAATCTGAAGATTTTGGCGGCGTCTTCAACATGGACCATGACCAAAGCGGAATCGTATTCGTAATGGCCCGAGTTGAATAAACCCACCACTTGCATTTGTTTCAAGCGAGGCAAAACTCCCGCTGGCGTGACTTGACCGTTGGGCGAAATGAGGGTGACAGGATCGCCCAGACGCAGTCCCAATTGCCTGGCCAAATCAAGCCCCAAAACCACACCAAATTGACCTGGCTGCAAGGCTTCAATGCCGGGCATGCTGAGACCCTGATTGATTGAATTGCGGGCTTGCGCCGCCATACCAGCCGTCAAATCGACCACGCTAGGCTCCAAGGCGGGGTCGATGCCCCGAACCAAGACCCCCTTCATGTCTTCGCCCCGCGCCAAAAGGGCTTGCGCCGAAATGTAAGGCGCAGCGCCCAAGACTTGGTTGTTCAACTTCACTTGTTGGAGGGTGCCGGCCAAATCTTCCAAGGCGCCACCGTCCGCGGACACAATTTCAATGTGAGACACCACGCTGAGCATGCGGTCACGAACTTCTTTTTGGAAGCCATTCATGACCGACAAAACAATGACCAAAGCAGCCACGCCCAGGCCAATGCCCAACATAGAGACCCCTGAGATGAAGGAAATAAAGCCATTTCGCCGCGTGGCTCGGCCTGCGCGGGTATAGCGCCAGCCCATCACCAACTCGTAAGGCATTTCAAATTTCATCTTGTGTATTTTCCACCATGAAGTCGCCCCCAAGCCTGTGAGCCACAAGGGGGATTGTGTCATCCCTGACAATAGCACCATGAAAGACGGTTTAAACCCACACCCTGCCCCTGCCGGATTGGACCTGCAACACAGCATCATTGCCTACGCATGCAACCCCAGCGAGCCCCTGTCCGAGGGCCTAGGCACATTGAATTTGCCTCATCTGGCAACATTATTGGGGAAGATGACTTGTGTTTCGCAGGGCTTCACTCCAACAGACCTCGACAATGAAAAACACCCTGAAGCAGCTTATTTGATGCCGCACGAGGCTGTTTTGAATCTGTGGGGTTTGACACCGCAATACGGCCAAGAGGCCATCATCACCCCCTGCCACTGGCAAGTGGGTATGAATGAGGTTGTCATGCTCAACCCCACAGAAATTCTACTCACGCCAGAAGAATCCCAAGCTTTGTTGGCAGCCGTTCAACCTTATTTTGTGGAGGATGGACTCCAAGTGATTTACGAAAGTCCCTTGGTGTGGCGGGCTCAAGGTGAACTGTTCAAAGACTTGCCATTTGCCGCACTCGAAAGGGTTGTCGGTCAGCACGTCAATGCCTGGATGCCATCTGTGTCCAAAGCCAAGTCATTGCAAAGGCTGCAAAGTGAGATGCAGATGTTGCTGTATCAACACCCTGTGAATGATCAGCGCAGTTTGCAAGGCAAGTGGACGGTGAACTCTTTTTGGGTCCATCGCCAAATGGATCAGCTTTACCCGCCAACCCTTCCCGCTCGAATTCACCTTGATTTAAAAGAAGCCAGCTTGTTGAGCCATGCCGCGCAATGGCGAGCGCAATGGGAACATTTGGACCGCACCGTTTGCAAGAATTTGGTTGATGCCATGTCGGCCCACCAAGAAGTCTCTCTCACACTTTGCAGCCTGCATGCTTGGCGACATTACCGTTTACAAAAAAAATCCGTTTTGAATGCTTTGATGCGCGCATTCTCTCCCACGACAGTTCAAAAAGAATTAGGCGCTTTACTCAAAGACGCTCCCACCCCATGAGTTTTCAAATATTGACACGCGATGTGCCTCCGCGGAGTGCCTGGTCTTTGGAGCAAGCAGGCATTCACCCCTTGCTGTCTCGCCTGTTTGCAGCGCGCGGCATCTTGAGCCCAGAAGAATTAGACGATGGACTGGCCAAGTTGTTGCCGCCCCAAACTCTTAAGGGCACACATGAAGCAGCTCAACTTTTGGCGCACGCCATCCAACACCAACGCAAGGTGTGCATCGTGGCCGACTATGACTGCGACGGTGCGACAGCGTGTGCCGTCGGACTTCGCGGATTGCGCATGTTGGGCGCACAACACGTCAGCTACATCGTGCCTGATCGGGTGGTCGATGGGTATGGCTTGACCGCTTCTATTGCCAAACGTGTGAAAGATTCAGGTGCAGATCTTCTGGTCACCGTAGACAACGGCATCGCCAGCATTGAGGGGGTGGCAATCGCACAAAGTTTGGGCATGCAAGTGCTCATCACCGACCACCATTTGCCTGCCGCCCAAGTGCCCCAGGCCGAAGTCATAGTGAATCCCAATCAAGTGGGCTGCACCTTCGAAAGCAAGGCATTGGCCGGAGTAGGGGTCATGTTTTATGTGCTGCTGGCTTTGCGCGCTGCGTTGCGAGAACAAGGCATTTTCTCGGCAGAAACACAACCTAAACTGGATTCGCTGCTGCCCCTCGTGGCGCTGGGCACCGTGGCCGATGTGGTCAAACTCGACAACAACAATCGCCGTCTGGTTGCACAAGGCTTGAAGCGCATTCGCGCTGGCCTCATGCCCTGCGGCATGCAATCACTTTTCAAAGCCGCCAGCCGTGAGCCTAAAGTCGCCACCACCTTTGATTTTGGTTTCGCCTTGGGCCCTCGCATCAACGCAGCGGGGCGACTTTCAGACATGACGCTCGGCATTGAATGTCTGACCACCGACGATGTAGCGCGCGCCGATGAACTGGCCAGTCAACTCGATGCCATCAACCGTGAGCGGCGCGACATTGAAGGCGATATGCGCCAACAAGCCATGGAAATAGCCGAGTCCCTGTTTGATGAAAGTGATGAACCGCCACCCGCCATTTGCGTGTTCGATCCCGATTTTCACGAAGGCGTTGTGGGCATCGTGGCCTCGCGCATCAAAGACAAATTTCACCGACCCTGCTTTGTTTTTGCAGCCAGCAATGCGCCAGGCAAAGAACACGAACTCAAGGGCTCGGGTCGCTCCATTCCTGGTTTTCACCTGCGCGATGCCCTCGACTTGATGGCCAAACAACATCCTGACTTGTTGCTTCGATTTGGTGGCCACGCCATGGCGGCAGGCTGCACCATTGAAGAAGAAAATTTAGAGCTGTTTGAAACTTCTTTGATGGCAGTGGCCGCGCAATTATTGTCACCCGCCACGCTTCAGCGCAAATTAGAAACCGATGGCCCACTCGACGGCCAATACCGCCGCGCAGAGTTTGTCGAAGTGATGCACCGAGAAGTCTGGGGCCAAGGTTTTGCGCCGCCTTTGTTCAGCGAAGAAGTCGAGGTGGTGTCGCAGCGCCTCGTTGGTGAAAAACATTTGGCACTCAAACTCAAACACCAAGGCCAAGCGGTCGACGGCATCTGGTTTGGCCGCATTGAACCGTTGCCCGCTCGCGTCAAGTTGGCCTATCGATTGGATATCGATGAATGGCAAGGACAAAAACGCGTTCGCTTCTTGGTGGAAGCGGCCGAAATTTAAAGGCCCTTTACGGTACAGCTCAACTTCGTTTGGCTTGCAGGGCTTTCAACACAGCAGGCGAAACCAATCCTTCTACTTTTCCGCCCAGGGTAGAAATTTCTCGCACCAAGGTGCTGCTGATGTGCTGAACCGAAGCACTGGTGTGCAAAAAGATGGTGTCGACTTGCGGGGCCAAATGGCGATTCATGCCTGCCATTTGGGTTTCGTAATCGTAATCGGTGACGGAGCGCAGGCCACGAACAATGACGCGCGCACCTTGGCTTTGCACAAAGTCGCACAACAAACCCGAAAACGGCACCACGCTGACGTTGCCAATGCCTTGGGTGACCTCTTTTGCCAATGCCAAGCGTTCTTCCAAGGTGAACAGCGTTTTTTTGTGATGGGCTGCAGCCACA
>JBIKJX010000289.1:0-3235 GCA_044360785.1 Limnohabitans sp. | reverse complement strand
GGCATCAAAGTCGCGTTTGTTGGCCGCAATGAGTTCATCAAACTTTTCCAATGGCCACTGGCCCATGGGGTCGGTGGTGACAAAGAGCAAAGCGTCGAGCCATTGCTTCAATGCTTCAAACCGCAATTTCAAAGGGATTTGAGACAAACAGGGTTGGATGACAGTCGCTGCGTCCTCAAGTTGGCCCATGCTGATCAGCAGTTTGACCAAGTCAAACCGAGCGTCATCATTCTCGGGGTTGGCCTGCAAGGCTTCGAGTAACTTGGCTTGAGCGGTTTCCAAGTCGCCGGATTCCATGAGCGCTTCGGCCTCTTGAACCTCAGCTTCTGCCAAGACTTCGTTTTCGCCAGGCACATGTTTGTCAAGGAACTCGCGCAATTTACCTTCGGGAACGGCGCCCATGAAACCGTCGACAGGCTGACCATTTTTAAGCATGACGCAGGTTGGGATGCTCCGGATACCGAAGGCGGCTGCCAATTGCTGCTCTTGGTCGGAGTCAATTTTGACCAGCTTGAAGCGGCCGCCATAAGCCTCTTCCATCTTTTCCAAGAGGGGGCCCAAGGTTTTGCAAGGGCCGCACCAGGGCGCCCAAAAGTCCACCAAAACGGGTGTTGTCATGGAGGCCGCAATGACCTCGGTTTCAAAAGTTTCTACGGTGACATCAATCATATTTACCAGACCTAAGGGCTAAACCTTAAAATTCAAGGATTGAACTGAATTTCAAATGAATTTCAGTTCGGACAATTATTCAAACTTATCGACTGCGTCTTAACGCTTCAGCAAAGCCAACCATGCCAAACACAGCATCCAAAGCCAAAACACGCATCGGCGTGGTCATGGGTTCCAGTTCCGACTGGGACACGATGCAACACGCAGTGCAGATTCTCCAACAGTTTGGCATCGATCACGAGGCCAAAGTGGTATCGGCCCACAGAATGCCTGACGAAATGTTCACTTATGCCGAAACAGCCCTTGAAAGAGGCTTGTTGGCCATCATTGCTGGCGCTGGCGGCGCAGCCCACTTGCCCGGTATGTTGGCTGCAAAAACGGTGGTGCCTGTTTTAGGGGTGCCCGTGGCCAGCAAACATTTGCAGGGTGTCGACTCTTTGCACAGCATTGTGCAAATGCCCAAAGGCATTCCCGTGGCCACTTTTGCCATTGGTGCAGCGGGCGCTGCCAATGCGGCTTTGTTTGCTGTGGCCATGTTGGCCCAACAAGACGCTGCCTTGCAAGCCAAACTTGAGCAATTTAGAAAAGACCAAACGGCGTTGGCACAAGGCATGACATTGCCGCCTGTAGGGGCAGCATGAACGGCACGGTCCCTCCTTTGTCTTTGTTGCCCGGTGGCGTCGCCACGCACACATCTTCTCCCTCTGCCAATGAGCCGCTCACCTTGGGTGTCATGGGCGGCGGTCAGTTGGGCCGCATGTTTGTGCATGCCGCCCAAGCCATGGGCTACTTCACAGCAGTGCTGGACCCGGATGCCAACAGTCCTGCTGGCCGAGTCAGCCATCGCCACATTCAAACCAATTACAACGATCCAGCAGGCTTGAAGCAGTTGGCCTTGTGCAGTGCGGCCATCACCACCGAATTTGAAAATGTGCCGGCACCTGCCCTGCGTGAATTGGCTCAATTCAAACCTGTTTCGCCAGACGCGGATGCCGTTGCCATTGCCCAAGACCGTGCGGCAGAAAAAGCGCACTTCGACAAGTGTGGTGTGCCTTGTGCGCCCTATGCAGTCATTGAAACGGCAGCGCAACTGGACGCGGCATTGTCAGCCCAGTTGTTGCCGGGTATTTTGAAAACTTCGCGCATGGGCTATGACGGCAAAGGTCAAGTTCGCGTCAAAGATACAGTGGCCTTGCGTGCTGCGTGGCAAGACTTGAAACAAGTGCCTTGTGTCCTTGAAAAAATGTTGCCGCTGGCATTGGAGTGCTCGGTCATTGTGGCGCGTGGTCAGGATGGGCAGATGGTCAATTTTCCGGTGCAACGCAATTTGCATCGCGACGGCATCTTGGCTGTGACAGAAGTTTATGAAGGCCACTTGCCCCCTGAATTGCAAGCGCAAGCGGTTGCCGCAGCACGGGCCATTGCTGTCGGTGTGAGTTATGTAGGCGTGTTGTGCGTTGAATTTTTTGTCTTGCAAGACGGCAGCATGGTGGTCAATGAAATGGCGCCGCGCCCGCACAACAGCGGCCATTACACATTGGATGCCTGTGATCAATCGCAGTTTGATTTGCAGGTGCGCACATTGGCAGGTTTGCCATTGACGCAACCCCGTCAACACAGCCCGGCCATCATGCTGAATTTGTTGGGTGATGTTTGGTTCAATGAACAGGGCGTGATGCGTTTGCCAGACTGGGCTGCTGTGTTGGCCTTGCCAGGTACGCATTTGCATTTGTATGGCAAAACCGAAGCGCGCAAAGCACGCAAGATGGGGCACTTGAATATCACGGGCGCAACAGTTGCTGAAGTCAAAAAAACCGCTTTGCAGGCGGCTGCTATTTTGGGCATTGAGGCGTTTTAAGCAGCGCAGCCATCACAGTTTCTGAGCTACAAAAGCATGATTATTTCAGGTACCAGTTCGGCCCATGTCACGCAAGCTGCAGAGGCATTGCAAGCAGGCGAGCTTTTAGGCCTGCCTACAGAAACGGTCTATGGTTTGGCAGCCGATGCCTGCAATGAAGCTGCGGTTGCCAAAATATTCAAAGCCAAAGGTCGACCCGCCAACCATCCCTTGATTGTTCATGTGGCGACAGCAGAGGCGGTTGCAAAGTTTGCCAGTGAAGTCCCTGTTTTTGCACAAGCCTTGATGACGCAATTTTGGCCAGGCCCACTCACGCTGATCCTGCCCCGCAAAGATGGCATGGCCGCTGCCGCTGCAGGCGGACAAAATTCTGTGGGCTTGCGGTGTCCTTCGCATCCGGTTGCACGCGAGGTGTTGCAGGCTTGTGCCACCCATGGCGTTTGGGGTGTGGCAGCGCCCAGCGCCAATCTGTTTGGTCGTGTGAGTCCTACGACTGCTGCACACGTTCAATCAGAGTTTGGCAATGAACTTCTCATTTTGGATGGTGGTGAATGCGACGTGGGCATTGAATCCACCATTGTCGATTGCACGCGAGGTGTACCGGTTTTGCTCCGACCGGGACAAATTAGTCGCATCGACATTGAAAAAGCGTGTGGTCTCAAACTGGTCAGTCCAGAAGCCTTGAATACTGAAGCACCGCGTGCCTCT
>JBIKJX010000288.1:0-3236 GCA_044360785.1 Limnohabitans sp. | reverse complement strand
GCCTTCCGCAATGGCTTCCCAGGTTTGTCGATGGCGCTTAAGACTGCCCATCAAGACCGCATCAAACTGAAGTTCATCCGAGCGCGCAGGCGTTTGACTGGCTTCTCGCCAATATTCACCCAGGCGTTGCCCTTGGCGCTTTCCCAAATCGCTCAGTTGGTCGTAGTCTTCAGCGCCGAAAGAAGCTTGACCATGGCGCACGAGTATCAGTTGTCCCATTTAAAGTCCACTTCGAAACATCCATAAAGCCGTTAAAACCAGTGCCAGCGCCATACCGCGATTGAAGATCAGTAAGCGGCGACCCTGGGACAGCCAATCGCGCAGCAAACTTCCAATCAAGGCATAAGCCAAGTTGCTGCACAAACCAAAGCCCATCATGATGGGCAGTAAAAACAGACAGCGCTCAAAGGTGTTGTCCTTGCCCACCACCCAACCTGCCACTACCGACAAAGCCAACATCCATGCCTTGATATTTAAGAACTGGACAGCAACACCTTGTAAAAAAGTGATGTTCAATCTTTGGGTGTCGGCTTTTGCCAATTGTTGGGTGCCCCACAATTTGAAGGCCAGCCACAACAAATAACTGGTGCCGCCCAACATAATCACCCATCTCAAGGCGGGTACAGCCAAGACCAACTGACCCACGCCCACCATGCAGAGCGTCAAGAGCAAGCCCCAGCCAACAGGGACGGACACAATGAATGTCATGGCGGCACGCAAGCCGTGATTGGCGGCAATGGCGGTCGACAAAGCTGTGTTGGGCCCGGGCGTGAAACTGGCCGCGGTGGCCAACACCAAAAGCGCTGTCAGTTCTGGCGGGCTCAGGGCGCTCATGCAGCGGACAACTTTTCCCAGCGCTCGAGAGCTGCCAATAAGGCCTCATCAATTTGCGCATCTCGCGAAAACATGGCTGTTGCCTTGGCGGGGTCTTTGGCAAACAAGCTGCTGTCTGCCAAGGCTGCACGAATTTCTTGCTGTTCTTTTTCCAGAGTTTCGATCAAAGCGGGTAAGCCTTCGAGTTCTCTTTGTTCTTTGTAGCTCAACTTCACGCTGGGTTTGGACTTGACCGTGGAAGGCACAGCGCTTTCAATGGCTGTCGTTGCCAGTGTGGGCGTTGAAGCTGTTGCTGGCGCTTTGTCAGCGCTTGCTGTTTTCTGTGCACTGCTTGCGGCCAATTTATTTTGCGCCTGTTGAATGGCTTGGCTCCGCTGCGATTGGGTCAACCAATCTTGTACAGAACCTTCGTACTCACGCCAGAAGCCAGGTTGGTCGTCGCTGGCTTCGCAGGCAATGATGCTGGTCACAACATTGTCCATAAAGGCTCGGTCGTGGCTGACCAAAAACACGGTGCCTTCGTAATCTTGCAGCAACTCCTCCAACAGCTCCAAGGTGTCGATGTCCAAGTCGTTGGTGGGTTCGTCTAGAACCAGCACATTGGCCGGCCTGGCAAACAGGCGTGCTAACAACAAGCGGTTGCGCTCGCCACCCGACAAGGACTTCACAGGTGACGTTGCGCGAGCCGGCGAGAACAAGAAATCCCCCAAATAACTTTTGACGTGCTGGCGCTTGTTGCCAATTTCAATCCATTCGCTGCCTGGGCTGATAAAGTCTTCAAGCGATGCCTCTAAATCCAATGCGTTGCGCATTTGGTCAAAATAAGCCACTTGCAAATTCGCGCCTTGACGAATGCTGCCGCTGTCGGCCGCCAGTTCGCCCAAGATCATTTTCAGAAGAGTGGTTTTGCCTGCGCCGTTCGGGCCAAGCAAACCAATCTTGTCGCCGCGCAACAAGGTCGCGGTGAAGTCTTTCACAATGACTTTCTGCTCGCCATCCGGTGTTGTAAAGCTTTTGCAGACATCCGTCAGCTCTGCGACCAACTTGCCACTGGGTGCACCTGAGGCCACTTCCATGCGCACGCGACCCACTTGTTCGCGGCGTGCGCTTCGCGTGGCACGTAAATTTTCAAGTCGCACAATGCGGCTTTGGCTGCGAGTACGTCTGGCCTCAACGCCTTTGCGAATCCAGACCTCTTCTTGCGCCAACAATTTGTCTGCTTTGGCGCTGATGACGGCCTCTTGCGCAAGCTGTTCTTCCTTGTTAATTTGATATTGCGCAAAGTTACCTGGGTAGCTTCTCAAGCGGCCTCGGTCTAGTTCCAAAATACAGGTGGCGATTCTGTCTAGAAATGCACGGTCGTGCGTGATGGCCACCACACTGCCTTTGAAGTCAATCAAGAGTTGTTCAAGCCAAGCGATGGAATCCAAATCCAAGTGGTTGGTCGGTTCATCCAACAACAACACATCGGGATGCGTGACCAGGGCCTGGGCTAGAGCAACGCGCTTTCTGTTGCCGCCCGACAAGGTACCTATTTTGGCGCTGGGCTCTAAATGAAGTCGGTGCAAAGTTTCATCGACGCGCTGCTCCCATCCCCAGCCATCTAGCGATTCAATTTGACTTTGCAGTTGGTCTAGGTCCCCGACACAATTGCTGTAATCATCGATCAGCTGCAGAACCGGGGCCAGTCCTCTTTGCACAGATTCAAAAATACTGTCCTCTGGATTCAAAGAAGGTTCTTGCGCCACATAGGCAATGCGAATGCCTTGTTGAATGTGCAGCGTGCCGTCATCAGCATGCTCCATGCCTGCAAGAATCTTTAAGAAAGAAGATTTGCCTGTGCCGTTGCGACCAATCAAGCCGATGCGCTCTGAAGTTTCGAGTGCGAAGTCTGCGTGATCAAGGAGGGCCACGTGGCCATAAGCCAGTGATGCGTCGAGTAATGTGATGAGAGCCATGCCTTGATTATCAATGCCAATAGAAAATTTTCTGTTTGGGCTTGCGTGGCCCAAAAAAACTATGCTATAGTCGCGGTCTTCGCTAAAAACGAATTGCATAAAGCAGTTTGAAATTAACGAAGAGTGAATGAAATCAAAAGCAATCACTAAAAGCATTTGGCAGTTTTTTAAGAAATTAAAAAAGTGAAAAAAAGTTAAAATTTTTTTCACCCGGCACAAAAAACCGTGCTAGACTGCGAGGCTTCGCTGAAATGATTTGAATTAATCTTCAAGCAGTTCGGCAAATCGGAATAAGCCCCGAGCAATTTGAAGAAATTAAAAAAACTTTAAAACTTTTTTTAAATATCTTCAAAAGCACTAAAAAATAGTGCTACACTGCAAGGCTTCGCTGATCGCAGCGCAGTGCAACAAAACGACACTCAGTGTTGGCCTGTTGCGCAAAAG
>JBIKJX010000026.1:0-11801 GCA_044360785.1 Limnohabitans sp. | reverse complement strand
GGTCTAGACGTTTGGGCTTGGACCATAGCCAAGTGCAGGTATTGGCCGAAATTCAACTCGAAAAAATTCTGGCCACGCTCCAAACTGAGCGACCCCACATTGCGGTCATTGACTCTATTCAAACGGTTTATTCAGATCAGCTGACGTCCGCTCCCGGCTCTGTGGCACAAGTCAGAGAATGTGCTGCCCACCTCACTAGAGCGGCCAAAGCCACCGGCACCGCCATTGTTTTGGTGGGTCACGTCACCAAAGAAGGCGCTCTGGCCGGTCCGCGAGTTTTAGAGCACATGGTCGACACGGTCTTGTACTTTGAAGGCGATACGCACAGCAGCTTCCGACTGATCAGAGCCATCAAAAACCGCTTTGGTGCGGTCAATGAAATTGGCGTTTTTGCCATGACTGAAAAAGGGCTGAAGGGTGTTTCCAACCCTAGCGCCATCTTCTTATCGCAACATTCAGAGCCTGTGGCGGGCAGTTGCGTCATGGTCACCTTGGAAGGTACACGGCCTTTGTTGGTGGAAATTCAAGCCTTGGTTGACAGCGGTGGCCCCAGCCCTCGCAGGCTATCGGTAGGCCTCGAAAGAGACCGTCTGGCCATGCTCTTGGCTGTTTTGCATCGCCATGCAGGGGTGGCCTGTATGGACCAAGATGTCTTTGTCAATGCGGTAGGCGGCGTTCGCATCAGCGAGCCTGCGGCTGACTTGGCAGTGATGTTAGCAATCACTTCATCGCTCAGAGGCAAGCCTTTGCCCAAAGGATTTATTGCCTTTGGCGAGGTCGGCTTGGCGGGCGAAGTCCGGCCCGCACCGCGCGGCCAAGAAAGACTGAAAGAAGCAGCCAAGTTGGGTTTTACGGTGGCTGTGGTGCCGAAAGCCAATGCGCCTAAAAAGAACGACAAAAACTTTGAAGGCCTGACCATTTATCCGGTCGACCGCATCGAAGACGCTATGAACTGCGTCCGAGGACTTTAAGATCGGGGCATGAATTTTTCCAAATTTTTGATCCCGATTGGGGTCGTTCTTTTTGTCGCAGGCGCTTGGCAACAATACCAATGGGCGGGTGTGGCAGTTGCCACAGGCGCGGTGGTGATGTGGATCTTGCTGCACTTTACGCGCATGGTGACCGTGCTAAGTCGCGCTGCAAACCGCCCTGTGGGCCATGTGGGCAGTGCCGTCATGCTGAACGCCAAGCTCAAAAAAGGCGTCAATTTGATGCACGTGATCGCCATGACCAAGTCCTTGGGCGAGCGTTTGTCGGCAGAAAATGTGCAGCCTGAGGTCTACAAATGGACCGACGAAGGCGCATCATTTGTCACTTGCACCTTCAAAGATGGCAAGTTAAGCCAGTGGGAAATGACCCGGCCTGAACCTGCGCAAACAGACGCTTCACCAACATCTCTTTGAACTCAGCACATCAACTTAACGGTTGCAGGGCATAAGACCCGTAAAATGGCAACTTTGCGAAACTGGCAATAAAGGACAAAACAATGAGCACCGCTACCCCCTCAATGGAAGACCGCGACGGCAAAATCTGGATGGACGGCAAGATGGTCGAGTGGCGCGATGCCAAGATCCACGTTTTGACGCACACCTTGCACTACGGTTGCGGTGCTTTTGAAGGTGTACGCGCTTACAAAACTGTCAATGGCACAGCCATCTTTCGCTTGCAAGAGCACACCGACCGCCTGTTCAACAGCGCCAAAATTTTGCGCATGAAATTGCCCTTCACTAAAGAAGAAGTCAACGAAGCACAAAAAGCCGTGGTGCGTGAAAACAATTTGGAAAGCGGCTACATCCGTCCTTTGACTTGGATTGGTTCGCAAAAATTGGGCGTTAGCCCCAAAGGCAACACCATTCACCTGATGGTGGCCGCATGGACTTGGGGCGCATACTTGGGTGAAGAAGGCATGAAGCGTGGCATTCGCGTCAAAACTTCTAGCTTCACACGCCACCACGTCAACATCACCATGACGCAGGCCAAAGCCGTCAGCAACTACACCAACTCCATCTTGGCCAACATGGAAGCCACCGATGAGGGTTACGACGAAGCTTTGTTGCTCGACACTTCAGGCTTCGTGTCGGAAGGCGCAGGCGAGAACTTGTTCATCATCAAAGACGGCGTGATTTACACCCCCGACTTGTCCGCAGGCGCATTGAACGGCATTACCCGCAACACCGTCTTCCATATTGCCAAAGATTTGGGCTTGGAAATTGTGCAAAAGCGCATCACACGCGACGAAATTTACATTTGCGATGAAGCCTTCTTCACCGGCACGGCTGCTGAAGTGACGCCCATTCGCGAACTCGATCGTATCGAAATTGGCGCCGGCAGTCGCGGCCCCATCACAGAAAAAATCCAAACGGCATTCTTTGACATTGTGAATGGCAAGAATCCCAAATACGCGCACTGGTTGACGCGCGTCTAATTAGGAATCCGATCATGAGTCAAGCAGTTGAACTTCTGGCCAAAGACCTGAACCCCCAAGGCGGCGTTTTTTGCCCCAGTCCTAAAGCCGACATGAAAGTCTGGAACACACACCCCAAGGTTTACTTGGATGTGGCCCGTGAAGGCCATGCCAAGTGCCCCTATTGCGGTACGGTTTACCAATTGAAAGCTGGCGAATCCGTCGCTCACGGTCACTGAGTCAGCTGGGTTATCTCATGAGCATGCCAACTCTGACGATTGCCGTGCTAACAAAGAACGAAGCACGGGGGATCGAAGCCTGCTTGGCCAGCGCATCTTTTGCAGATCAAGTTTTGGTGGTCGACAGTGGCAGTACCGACAACACAGTTGAGTTAGCTCGAAATGCAGGTGCTGAGGTTTTCCAATATCCTGATTGGCAAGGATTCGCGGTACAGCGGAATCGTTTAATTGCCCATTCACGTGGCGATTACATTTTTTTTCTAGATGCTGACGAACTCATCACGCCGGCATTCAAGGATGAGTTGCAAAAGATCGTCAAATCCAATGAAAAAGCTGTATGGCAAATTCAATGGCGAATGGTGGCATTTGGCAAAGAACTGAAACACTACGTTGCAAGTTCAAAAGTTGAACGCGTCTTCAGGCGTGACATGCTCAAAGAATATGTGGGGGCGGTTCACGAACAAGCCATCTTGCACCAAGACAGTCCTGACCAAGCCGTTCAACGCAAAATCATCAAGGCAAAGTTATTGCACTTTTCACGACAAACCATTCGAGCCAGCCTTGAAAAATTGACCCAATACGTCATGTTGGGAGCTGTCAAACGCGCTGAAGCTGGCAAATCTGGTGGTGTGATGCGGGGCATCGCCTCGGGTGGCGCCATGTTCTTGAGGCTGTACATTTTCCGCTTAGGATTTATGTGCGGTGGTCCAGGCTTTTTGTATTGTTTATTTGTGGCACTTGAAGCCTTTTTCCGTTATGCGGCCATTCAATACGACAAAGCGGATTTAACTCAAAATGTGGGTCGCGCTTAAGCTTTAGGCAAGTGCACAACAAAACAAGCACCCGCCGTTTTTCCTGACTGGCACGATACGCTGCCCTTGTGTCGCTCGGCAATGGATTTCACCAACGCAAGTCCTAGCCCCACACTCCCTGAGCGCTCACTGGCACCAGGCAATCTAAAGAACGGCTCAAAGATTTTTTCTCTCAAAGCCAAAGGCACACCCGGACCTTTGTCGCAAACTTTGATGATCACTTCCGAGTCGGTCAGCTCGCATTGCAATTGAACATCTTCAGGGCCTTGAATGGCGCCATACCTTGCAGCATTTTCTAGCAGGTTGCGAATGAGCCTGCGGAGCAATTTACTCACGCCTTGCGTTTCAATGCGCAAAACGCCCGGCTGAACTTCCAACACCGCGCCCACACGCGCGCACTCCTCTGCACACAAGCCCATCACGTCGACAGATTCAATGGTGCCCATGTCGGCATCTTCTGAATCGAGCCGGCTGGCCAATAAAATTTCATCAATCAACTGATCCAATTCGTTGATGTTGCGCGCGATTTCTTTTTTGGCGTCGTCACCGTTGTCAGCACGCATGAACTCCAGCCCCATGCGGATCCGTGTCAAAGGCGATCTAAGCTCGTGCGATGCATTGGCCAACAATGATTTTTGTGAGGTTAACAAAAGTTGTTGTGAATGCAAAAGGTGCTGTACACGCTCTGCCGCCGCATTGAATCTTTTTGACAAATCAGCCACTTCGTCTTGTCCGTACTCTGAGACACGAACTGTCAGATCGCCGTTGCCCCAACGCTGGACGCCCTGTTGCAAAGCCTCCAATCTTTGTGTCAACTTGCGCACAATAGGATAGATGCCAACGGCCACAGCCACCCCCACCAACAGCAGCATCCAAACAAATCCGTAAGGCGGCCTGGCCCACCATGGCGTCAGGTCGCGAGGGCCACGGTTCATGGGGCCTCCTGGTCGCATGTCGTGCCCAGGCCCCATCCCTGGCGGTTTTCTGGGCAACAGCAAATTTAACTTTTGGCCATCGGGCAAAGTGACATCAAATGTGACACCAACCCCGCGCTGCAATTGACCAGGAACCGACTGAATGATCTGACCCTGTTCATTGCGAATTTGAAGTTCGCGTGCGCCTTGGGGGCCATTCTGCACCGCTTGCTCCACCGACAAGCTCCAAGCAAATCCCACCAACAGCATGAGCACTGCCACACCCAAAACAACCGCCAGCCAAATTCTCAAATACAAATGTTTAGCGACAGGTGAAAACCAAGACATGATGCTTCTTCACTTTTGTTGTTTGGCAAAAACATAACCGACACCGCGCACAGTCAAGATGCGCTCGGGGGCTTTGTGATCGTCTTCAATGGCCATGCGAATCCGTCCCATGTGAACATCAATCGATCGATCGAAGGCTTCCAATTCTCGGCCACGCACAGCCTCCATAATTTGATCGCGCGTCAGCACACGGCCTGCGCGTTCAGCAATCGCAACCAACAAATCAAACTGGTATGAAGTTAAGTCGCATAGCCTGCCATTGACCGAGACTGTGCGTGAATCTCTGTCTATTTCTAAACTGCCAAAAACCAGTTTGCTCTGCGTGTCAGTGTGGGCACTTGATTTTCGGCGCAGGATGGCTTTGATACGCGCCAGCAATTCTCTGGGCTCAAATGGCTTGGGCACATAGTCGTCTGCACCTAACTCAAGTCCCACGATGCGGTCCATGGGATCGCCTTTGGCTGTCAACATCAAAATGGCGGTTTGTCCTTGAGGGTTGGGCAAGGCCCTGACTTTTTGGCAAACCTGCAAACCATCGAAGTCTGGCAACATCAAATCCAAAATGATCAAATCAACCGCATGTTTCTGCAGGTGCGCTAGGCCCGTGGCACCATCACCGCAATGCACAAAGCCATAGCCAGATTGACGCAGGTAGTCACCGACCATCAGCGCCAAGCGGTCGTCGTCTTCAATCATCAAAATTTGTACTGTCATGCCCTGCCAAAAAATGGGTCGTAATTGCGACACCCCACATGATGCGCCTAGATGGCGCGCATCCTGTCCCATTCTTTTGAAGTCTTCGTAAAGTTTCGTAAATTGGGTCAGGGCGGCGGGCTCTGTTTGGCTTGAAAGCGCCAAGCGAGCGCCACCAAAACTAAAACTGGCAAGCCCAATAAAGCCGTGGCATTGAAGAAATTGGCATAGCCATGTGCGTTGACAAAGTCGCCGGAAAAACCCGCAATGAATTTTGGCAAGAGCAGCATCATGGAACTGAGTAAGGCGTACTGGGTAGCCGAGTATTGGATGTTGGTGAGTGACGACAAATAGGCAATGAACGCGGCAGAAGCCACGCCACTGGCCAAGTTGTCGGCCGACACCACCATGATGAGCGCTTGTACATCGTGGCCATGTCCGCTTAACCACGCAAAGAGCACATTGCTGAGCGCACTCATGATGGCGCCCAACATCAAGATGCGCATGACGCCCCATCGCAAGGCCATGACACCTCCCACAAAGGCGCCCAACAAAGTCATGAGCACACCATAGACTTTGGTCACGGTGGCAACCTCTGCCTTGGTGTAACCCATGTCAACATAAAAGGGGTTGGCCATGATGCCCATCACCACATCGCTGATGCGATAAACCGCAATCAAACTCAAAATTAAAACTGCTTGCCAGCGGTACCTTTTGAGAAAATCGGCAAAGGGCTCTATCAAGGCACCTTGCAACCACTCCTTTGCGTTGCGCGCGGGTGGCAACTCAGCCTGAACGGGCTCTTTGGAAATCAGTACTGTGAACAAGCCCACCGCCATGCTGGCCGCCATGACCAAATAAGCCGTTTGCCAAGCGGCCTGAACATAGCCCGCCGAGTTGTCGCCTTGAACCCAAGCGGCCACCCACAAAACTCCTGCGCCCGCCCAAATCATGGCCAAACGATACCCCGTTTGATAGCTGGCTGCCAAAGCCGCTTGCTGTGTGGGCTCTGCCGATTCAATTCGAAACGCATCCAAGGCAATGTCTTGGGTGGCCGAACCCACTGCAACCAACAAAGCACACCACACCACAGGCCCCAAAGTTTGGCGCGGGTCGCTGATGGCCATGCCCACCAAACCCACGATGACCATGGCTTGTGCCAACAACAACCAACTTCTACGGCGACCCAATTGGCGGGTGAGATAGGGGATGGGCAAACGGTCGACCAAAGGCGCCCACATCCACTTGAATGCATAGGCCAAACCCACCCAACTCAAGTAACCGATGGTGCTGCGGTCAATGCCCGCCTCGCGCAATCTGAAACTCAAGGTGCCCAAAACCAAGAGCAGGGGAAGCCCCGCTGCAAAGCCCAAGAACAGCATGCGCAAACTGGCAGGCTGCACATAAATGCGCCAGGAGGCTAGCCAAGAAAATGAGGCGGTGTCTGAGCGAGGCTTTTCAATCATGTTGCCATTATCCAAGTCTCTGACGGATTTCCAACGGCATTGGCCTTGAATTATGTCGATGTGCCACTATCATTCAAAGCATGTGTTGGCTTTGCTTACCCCCTCCTGAACAAACCGATTTAGACCCATCAGACCCTCGCGGGCAAACTGATTTGTCGCGGCGTGCGTTCATTCATTCTGCGCGTTGGGGCGCCGGCCTCAGCTTGAGCGCTTTGATCGCATCGCATGCCCACGCGCAGGTCGATGTGGGGCAATCCTCCAACATGCGAAAACTCATTCCCGCAGATAGCCTGGAAGCCTCAGCACGCCAACAATATCGACAAACTCTGAACGATGCCAACACCAAAGGCGCCTTGGCCCCTGACGACTATCCCCAACTGCTGCGTTTGCGAGCCATTGCCAATCGGCTAATTCCTTTCACGGCCCAATGGAACCCCGATTCGCGCAAGTGGAAATGGGAAGTGAATTTGATTGGTAGCAATCAGTTGAACGCTTGGTGCATGCCAGGTGGAAAAATAGTTTTTTTCACTGGCATCTTGGATCAACTTAAATTGACCGACGACGAAGTGGCCATGATCATGGGCCACGAAATGGCGCACGCCTTGCGTGAACATGCTCGAGAAAGAATGGCCAAATCCAAAGCCACCGGCATGGGTTTGTCAGTAGCTTCTCAATTGCTCGGTCTGGGTCAATTGGGCGATGTCGCAGCCAATATGGGCACTCAATTATTGACCTTGAAATACGGGCGAGACGATGAAACTGAAGCCGATTTGGTAGGTTTAGAAATTGCGGCTCGCGCTGGCTTCAAACCCGAAGCCAGCGTGCAACTCTGGAAAAAAATGCTAAGCGCAACGGGTGGCGGCAAAGGCCAACCCAGCTTTTTATCGACACACCCCAGTGGCAACAATCGCATTCAAGAGCTAGAGGCCAATTTGTCCAAGGTGGCACATTTGTATGCGCAGGCCGTTCAATCTAATTCACGCAGTTTGAACCCACAGAGCCCTTTGAATTGATCAGGTGCCGCCCACGTAAGGGTTGCTGCGACGTTCTCTGCCAAAGGTGCTTTCTGGGCCGTGACCAGGAATAAAAACTGTGTCGTCGCCCATCGGCCAGAGTCGCTGCGTAATGCTGGCTATCAATGTGTCGTGGTCACCTTGCGGAAAATCAGTGCGCCCAATACTGCCGGCAAACAAAACATCGCCCACAAAGGCACGCTTAATTTCTGGTGAATAAAAAACCACATGCCCAGGGGTATGCCCAGGACAATGACGGACATTCAAAGTGTGCGCGCCCAATTCAACGGTGTCGCCATCTTGCAACCATCGTGTGGGCGTAAAAACTTCGGCCTCAGGAAACTGAAACATGCGACCTTGGTCAGACAAGCGATCAATCCAAAACTGATCACCAGTGTGTGGTCCCACAATGGGCAAACCGAGCGTGCGCGCTAAGACCGCGGTACCTCCCGCATGGTCAATGTGCGCATGTGTGAGCCAAATTTGTTCTAGCTTTAATTTTCTTTGCGCAACCTCTTCTAGGATGAGATTTAGGTCACCACCTGGATCGATGACGGCTGCCTGCAGGCTTTGATCGTCCCATACCAAAGAGCAGTTTTGCTGGAACGGTGTGACAGGAATGGTTTGGTATTGAAGCATGGTGATAGTCAATCATTTCATTCGATTTCAGCGTTCTTCAATTGCAAGTCATTGCAACAAAGACGATGATTTATATGCGTATTGTGAGGGTTCTTTCTTTCAAAGCACCATGACAAGCTCACTTTTTCGCACTGAAGTTTCAGAAGCCAAGCAAGCCTCTTGGCTGGGTCGCATTCATTTGGCCCACAACCCCAAGTTCAGCCTCATTGCCGGCATTGCTTTGGCCTTGGCAGGTTCTTTGGTAGCGTTTGGTGCTTGGGGCAAAGTGGCTCGCAAGGTGCGCATGGCTGGCGTCTTAGTGCCGTCTCAAGGCATGCTTGAACTCAGCGCGGCCACGGCAGGTGTACTGTCCCACATCGCCATTCAGCAAGGTGAGCCAGTGTCTGCTGGTCAACCACTGTTTGTGTTCAACACCGACAAAATCAGCGCACAAGGCAGCACCACCGCTTTGCTAGACACGCAATTGACCGAGCGTCAACGCACGCTGTTGGCAGAGCGACAAGCCCGACAAGCCCAGCACCAACTGCGCGCCAGCAGTTTGGAATCTCGCATTCGCACGTTGGGCCTAGAACTCATTCAGTCGCAGCAAGAGTCCGCACTCTTATTACGCCGAGTTGAGCTGTCACACAAAACTTGGCTTCGATACCAGCAAATGACAACCGAGGGATTTGTATCCGAAGTTCAATCACAAAACAAACAAGAAGAACTTCTAGACCTCAAAGTGCGCCAAGAAAACACCCAGCGCAACACGCTGGCTTTGCAACGCGAACAAGACCAAACCCAATCCGAACAACTTACGCTGGCCAAACAATTTCAAATTGAATTGAACCAACTCGATAGAACGCTAGCCAGTCTTCAACAAGAACAAGTAGAAAACCAGTCGCGTAAATCAAGCACCCTGCTTGCACCCCAATCGGGTATTGTCAGTACGCTTCATGTGCCATTGGGCGCATTTCTTCAAGCCGGTCAAACAGTGGCCAGCTTTATTCCGCAAGGCAGTTTGCAAACTCATTCACAAACAGCCTCAGACCCGGGCTTGATTGCCTACCTCTATGCACCCACCCGAACATCCGGCTTTATCAAACCCGGTCAGGCGGTATGGATGCGATTGTCGGCCTACCCCTACCAAAAATTTGGTTTGTCTAAAGGGCATGTCACGCAAGTCAGTGGCACACCCATTGCGCCCCAAGATTTACCGCACGGCCTTGGCACCACATTGCTGGCCAGCGCACAAAGTAACGAGCCGCTTTACAGAATTCAGGTTCAGCTCGAAGCGCAGTACATGTTTGCCTACAGCGAAGTACATCCATTAAAGCCAGGCATGACGCTAGAGGCCGATGTGGTGCAAGACATTCGACAAGTTTGGCAATGGGTATTTGAGCCCCTGTTAGCCATTCATGCCAACACCAAAATGATTTTTTGATTTTTTCAACGTCACTTCAACATTCAACCAGGACTCCTATGACACATTTAACGCCCGACCAACTCGCTCAAATTCAGGGTGGCAACATTGCCAACATGTTTGGCCATTTACCC
The DNA here is from genome assembly GCA_044360785.1 of Limnohabitans sp. Taxonomy (GTDB): domain Bacteria; phylum Pseudomonadota; class Gammaproteobacteria; order Burkholderiales; family Burkholderiaceae_C; genus Limnohabitans_A. The sequence goes on along the minus strand of JBIKJX010000026.1, from coordinate 1,737 downwards.
AACCTCATTCAATATGTCAAACAAACGGGCTTGATACAAGCCTATTTTTCAACCTTTGGTGCCACACCCAACGCCAGCCAATACAACGCCATGGGCGATTACGGCAATTGATGCGGTTCAGTTCGTGGTTTGACATGCGGCGTATCTGGACCATGCGTCCCCAACTTCCTATGCTGTGGCCAGATTTGCATTTCAACAGACATGGCGTCATTGACGCTACGCTTTGCTTGGTGCTGATGCAAATACTGGTCACTTTGGGTTTTTGTTTTTTCAATGCCACGCTCAATCCCGGTCAGGTCTTCGTCAGCACCGAAGAGAACGAAAGGTATGCAAGCGTTTTTATATTCAGCAGCTTGCTTGTCGCGCCATGGCTAGAAAATTTCTTGATGCTTCTCATTGCCGAAATCCATGAACTGAATTTTCAACGCAAAGGTCTCTTTATCGTCACACCTTTGATCTTTGGCTTGCTCCACGTCATACCTTTGGAATTTTTCCCAACCAATCCATACATCCGCTTTGTCACAAGCGCTATCGGATTTTTTGTTTTCCTCAAGCAGTACGACTTGCATAAATTGGAAATTGGTCGGCCCAAAGCGCTCATGCTTTCAAGCTTGATTCATTTCTTTTCCAACTTGACGATCTACACGACCGTCATCATTTACTTATTGATTTTCGAAGCTGAATCGATTTTTTCAGCATAACCAGGAGAGAACCATGAGAACTTTAAACACGATGGAATTAACGGACATTCAGGGAGGCAATTTGGTAACGAGGCTGCTGTCCATAACCAGCAATATCGTCACCTCCGTTTACGGCATGATCGATTTGACGCGGCTTGTCGTTCAAACAGGAGAAGCGCCCATCTATGACAACATCAATCAAATGGGCGACTACTCAGACTAACTTGGCCAACGCCCCACACTGAGCAATTTCTCATCAGCCTGCGCATCATTTGCGCAGGCCTCTTTTGCCTATTCAACGCAAACAACTTTTCCTGCACACCCCATTTGCAACCCGTTCTCCAACTTCAAAGCAGTGAATGTGGCTTAGCTTGCCTGTGCATGATGGCATCTGCGCATGGCCAGCACTGGCGGCTCATGGCCTTGCGTCAAAAATTTCCACAATCCATCAAAGGCGCCAATCTCAAACAACTGATCGATCAAAGTCAAGCGCTGGGTTTCAATGCCAGGCCCCTGCGCTTAGAACTCAACGAACTCAATGCACTCAAGACGCCTTGCATCTTGCATTGGGATTTAAACCATTTTGTCGTTCTGCAGAAAGTCAGCCGACACTCCATTGAAATTTTGGATCCCGCATTGGGTCTAAGGCGCTTGTCCTTTCAAGAAGCCTCCAAGCATTTCACCGGTGTTGCGCTTGAACTCACGCCGCAACCCAACTTTAAGCAAACATCACCGCAGCCCTCGTTCAGTTTGTCGCAACTCACTGGCCATGTTCAAGGATTGGGGGCATCTGTCTTACAAATTTTGACATTGGCATTTGTGCTCGAATTTTTTGCCATCTTGATGCCCATCTTCAACCAAACCGTGGTCGACGACGTCCTCACATCCGGTGACCACGATCTGCTGACCACCCTCATGTGGGGATTTGGCTTGGTGCTGCTCATTCAATCGGCATTGTCGTTCGCTCGCAGCTGGTGGGTCATGGTGCTTGGTCAAACGCTTGCGGCCCAGTGGTTAGGCAATGTGTTTTCGCATTTGCTCCAACTGCCTACCACTT
>JBIKJX010000287.1:0-3247 GCA_044360785.1 Limnohabitans sp. | reverse complement strand
AGCCACAGCCAAACGCTGGCTCGATCAAGGCTTTGATGACAATGGCCGATCCGTGGTCATCTTGGACACTCGCAATGACTATGAGGTGGACGAAGGCACCTTCAAGGGCGCCATTGACTGGCGCTTGACCAAATTCACAGAGTTCCCAGACGCTTTGAAGGCGCACAAAGAAGAACTGCAAGACAAAACCATCATCAGTTTTTGTACAGGGGGTATTCGCTGTGAAAAAGCGGCCATCTTCATGCAGCAAAATGGCCTCCCCCACACTTATCAGTTGGAAGGCGGCATCTTGAAATATTTTGAAGAGACCGACGGCTCACATTACCAAGGCGGTTGCTTTGTCTTTGATGATCGCAGAGCAGTCGACACCGCTTTAGAAACTGTCAAGCCCTCCGAAGCGCTCCAAAAATAAAAGCAGCACAGCCCCTCAAGGCTGTACTGCTTGTTCATTCAATCTGGCTGCAGCGATACAGCCCGAGAATTAAGCGCGCAATTTGGCGGCCATGGCAGCCACGCGAGCGCCATAGGCCTTGGCTGTGTCCAAGTCGCCTTGTGGAATGTCTTCTGCAGGGCTGGTGGGGCCAACTTGAGCCATCACACCCGAGTTAGAACCAATGCGATTGGTGGTGCCGTCGTTCATGGCAGGCTGTCCCACCCACACCATGGCTTGTTGCATGGCCAAAGTGATGAAGTACTGCAGGGTCGACAGCTTGTCGCCACTGGGGCTGGCAGAAATGGTAAAGCCACCGGCCACTTTGTCTTTCCAGGCGCTGGTGAACCAACGCTTGGAAGAAGCATCTGCAAATTTCTTGAATTGCCAAGAAGCCATGCCCATGTAAGTGGGTGAGCCAAAAATGATGGCATCGGCCGCATCCAAGGCAGCCCAGTCTGCATCGGTGATATTGCCGTCGGCATCGATGGCGATCAATTCGGCGTTGGCGCCTTCAGCCACGAATTGCGCAACGCGCTGTGTGTGACCATAACCTGAGTGATAAATGACGACTGTTTTAGCCATGAAAGTTCTCCTAAAAAAATAAAAAAAGCGTCTTAAAAGATTAAGAAGCCAAGTCAAAAACCAAGACCTCGGCATCTTTGCCTTGGGTCAGTTCAAGATTCGATTCAGCTTGAATCAGGGCCGCGTCACCCCCCTTCAATGCTTGTCCATTCACTTGCAGTTCACCGCGAATGAGGTGAACATAAGCTTTGCGAACTGGATTCAAGGAGAGTGAAGCTTTCTCCTCACCGTCCATTAGGCCCACATACAAGGTGGCGTCCGCAGAAATTTTGACGGCATCACCTTCACCCTGGGGCGAAGCCACCACTTTCAAGGTACCACGTTTGCTTACGGCAGGCACCGTCTTTTGCTCATAGCTGGGCGCAATCCCAGTCACATTGGGCTCGATCCAAATTTGGAAAAAATGAGTCGCTTGACCTTCGGCATGATTGAACTCGCTGTGCATGACACCCTTGCCAGCGCTCATGCGCTGAATATCACCCGGGGGGATGCCCTTGACATTGCCCATGCTGTCCTTGTGCGCCAAATTGCCGGACAACACATAACTGATGATTTCCATGTCTTTGTGGCCGTGGGTCCCAAAGCCTGTACCCGGTGCAATGCGGTCTTCGTTGATGACACGCAAATTGCCCCAACCCATGAAAGCGGGGTCGTAATAGCCAGCAAATGAAAAGCTGTGGAACGATTTGAGCCAGCCATGGTCGGCATAGCCTCGATCTGCGGAACGGCGAATTTGAATCACAAACATCTCCTCGTTGTGGAAACAGAATGACCTCACTTTAAATTGCAATAGTTTCAACTTGATTGACCCTATTTGTCGTTATCATTCAAATTATTTGAACTTAAAAATGGCCAGCTCTTCCAGCGACCTCCTCACGCCCGATGCCCTCAGCATGCTGCTGTCCATCGAAGAAACCGGCAGCTTTGCAGCGGCCGCTCGGCTGCGTGGCCTGGTCCCCAGTGCGCTCACCTATCGAGTGAGGCAAATTGAGGACGCCTTGGACGTGTTGTTGTTTGACCGAAGCAGCCGCCAAGCCAAACCCACAGAAGCCGGCAAAGAGCTGCTCAGGGAGGCCAAACGCTTGCTACAAGACGTTGAAGCCTTGGGCAATCGTGTGAAGCGCGTGGCCACCGGCTGGGAGTCTGTCTTAACGGTGGCCGTAGACAGCCTCATTGCCAGATCAGTGATCATGGAGCTTTGCGAAGGCTTCCTAGCGCAGAACCCACCCACGCGCTTGCGCATTCGCTACGAGACTTTGTCAGGCACGCTAGCCGCCCTGAAGTCTGGCCAAGCCGACTTGGCCATTGGCGTCTTTCTCTCCCCCGCCAGTCACCCAGAACTGCTACACGATACGCTGGGTCAAATCAGATTTGTTTATGTCGTCGCCCCACACCACCCATTGGCCAATGCGCCCGAGCCCCTGACAGACACCGTACTAAAGCAATTCCGCGCTGTTGCAGTCGCCGACTCTGTGCCACGCGGTGAGGGTGTCACCATTGGCTTGCTGGGGGGGCAAGACGTTTTCACAGTCCCAGACATGCCTAGCAAGTTAGAGGCTCAACTCAGGGGGCTGGGCGGCGGATTTTTACCAGAAAGCTTGGTCAAACCCTACATCGACAGCGGAAGACTCATTGAGAAAAAAGTCAGCCGAGTCCAGCGCATCAGCCAAGTGGAATATGCATGGCGTAATCCCCATGGCCAAAGTGTGGGCCATGCATTAAGTTGGTGGCTTGCCCAGCTAAAACAATCACGAACACAAGAAGCATTGCTCCAACCCCACCATCGCGTGTAGAGTAGCCCTATGACCAAAACAAACACAGCCACAAAATCTGTTCAAAATTTTGCCATCATCGGCGCTGGCATGGCAGGCATTGCTTGCGCCAGAACCCTGATGCAGGCGGGACACCGTGTCATTGTCTTTGAGAAAAGCAAAGGACCCAGTGGCCGAATGTCAACTCGCACCTCTGCATTTGGCACCTTTGATCACGGCGCGCAATACTTCACTGTGCGCGACGCGCGTTTTTCTCAAGCATTGGCCACCGCACCCAACATTTGTAAACCTTGGAGCGCCAATGCGGTGCGTGTGCTCGATGCAATGGGTCGCGTTTTAGAAGCTGCACGTCATACCGAAGACAAGCACTGGGTGGCTACGCCAGGCATGAGTGCCTTGGTTAAAGCTTGGGCTCAACCCTTGGTGCAAAACGACAGCATTCATTTTGAATCGAAGGTTT
>JBIKJX010000286.1:0-3259 GCA_044360785.1 Limnohabitans sp. | reverse complement strand
GATGTCGCACTCTTTGGCCTGCTTGGCGTACATCTCGCGCTGCGCGGCCTGGAAGCCTTCGCTCATGACCTTGGCGTAACCGCCGCCGCCCGAGCCTTCTTCTTCGTAGTCCACTTTGACGAACTCGCCGCCCAATGAAACCACTTGGTCAGCCACTTCAGCGCGCGTGTCATTGGCGCGAACAATGGCGCCCAAACTGGCAGCCGCGCCAATGGCGGCCAAGCCAGCAACGCCAGCACCTGCAATGAAAACCTTGGCAGGCGGCACTTTACCGGCTGCCGTAATTTGACCGTTGAAGAAGCGGCCAAATGCGCCAGCAGCTTCAATGACTGCGCGATAGCCGCTGACACCTGCCATCGAGGTCAATGCATCCATTTTTTGAGCGCGGCTGAGGGTTCGCGGCAATGCATCAATTGAGAGCGCAGTAACTTTTTTAGCAGCCAATTGCTGCATCAATTCGGGGTTTTGAGCAGGCCACAAGAAACCAATCAGTGTTTGGCCTTCATGCATCAGCGCCACTTCATCAGAAGTGGGTGCACGGACCTTGAAAACGATGTCGCTGCCGCTCCAAAGTGCCGCCGCGCTGGGTGCGATGCTGGCACCAGCTTGTTCGTAGGCCTGATCCGACAGGTCTGCCAGATCACCGGCGCCTTGCTCAATCACGACTGAAAAACCAAGTTTGGTCAGCTTGGTGACCACTTCGGGAACGGTGGCAACTCGCTTTTCGCCAGGGAATATCTCCTTGGGTACGCCAATGCGTTGCGGACTGGGCGCAACGCCACCGCCTGAAACATTGTCACTTGGGTGGACAGTAGTCATGGAACAAATCTCAATTAAAAATGGACAAATAGGACTGAGCTTGTGGGATCAGCCAACCCACACTATAGCTTTTCACAACACAGTTCCATCGATCCTAACCTGCAAAAACGGGACGAGCAACATTGGTAATCAGCTTAAAATGCGGGGCTTGACCCTAGGAAGCACCATGGCACGCACGCTTTACGACAAAATTTGGGACGAACACGTCGTCCACACCGAAGAAGACGGCACCGCCGTCCTGTACATCGATCGTCACTTGGTGCACGAAGTCACCAGCCCGCAAGCTTTCGAGGGCCTGCGCCAAGCCGGCCGCAAAGTCTGGCGTGTGAGCTCGATTGTGGCCACAGCAGACCACAATACCCCCACCACGGGTTGGGAGTTGGGTTACGACGGCATCACCGACCCCATCAGCAAAGAACAAATTACCACTTTGGACAGCAACATTGCTGAATTTGGCTCTGCCGCTTTCTTCCCCTTTATGTCCAAGCGCCAGGGCATCGTCCACGTCATTGGCCCTGAAAATGGAGCCACATTGCCCGGTATGACCGTGGTTTGCGGCGACTCACACACGTCCACGCATGGCGCTTTTGGCGCTTTGGCACACGGCATCGGCACCAGCGAAGTTGAACATGTCATGGCCACCCAAACTTTGCTGGCCAAAAAAGCCAAGAACATGCTGGTCAAGGTCGAAGGGACTGTTGCCAAAGGCATTACCGGCAAGGACATCGTGCTGGCCATCATTGGCAAGATTGGCACAGCCGGTGGCACGGGCTACACCATTGAATTTGGTGGCGCGGCCATTCGCGCGCTGTCCATGGAAGGCCGTATGACGGTCTGCAACATGGCCATTGAAGCTGGCGCACGGGCTGGCTTGGTGGCAGTGGACGAGAAAACCATTGATTATGTCAAAGGCCGCTTGCTGTCCCCAACGGGTGTTGAGTGGGATCATGCGGTTGCGTATTGGAAAACTTTGCAGTCCGATCCAGGCGCGCATTTTGACGCGATTGTTGAAATCAATGCCGCCGACATCGTTCCGCAAGTGACCTGGGGCACCTCTCCCGAAATGGTGCTTGGCATCAATGCCATCGTGCCCGACCCCGACAAAGAAAAAGATGCCAATAAGCGCGGCGCGATTGAACGCGCCCTGACCTACATGGGACTCGAACCCGGCAAAGCCCTCAACGACATCTTTGTTGACAAGGTGTTCATTGGCTCTTGCACCAACAGCCGAATCGAAGACATGCGTGAAGCGGCGGCAGTCGTTAAAAAATTAGGCCAAAAAGTTTCAAAAACTGTCAAATTGGCCATGGTCGTGCCCGGCTCTGGCTTGGTCAAAGAACAAGCGGAGCGCGAGGGCCTTCACGAGATCTTCAAAGCAGCTGGTTTTGAATGGCGCGAACCCGGTTGCTCTATGTGCTTGGCCATGAATGCCGACCGACTCGAACCGGGCGAGCGATGCGCCAGCACCAGCAACCGTAACTTTGAAGGCCGTCAAGGCGCTGGCGGCCGCACGCACTTGGTTAGCCCAGCCATGGCCGCAGCGGCGGCCATTCATGGTCACTTTGTGGACATTCGTCAGTTCGCTTAAGCGCAACACACTGCGAAAAACAAACACAAAGATCAAGGAACTCACATGCAAAAATTCACCATCCACAAAGGCCTGGTGGCCCCCATGGACAGAGAGAACGTCGATACCGACGCCATCATTCCAAAGCAGTTTTTAAAGTCAATTCGAAAAACTGGTTTTGGTCCCAATTTGTTTGACGAATGGCGGTATTTGGACGCAGGCTATCCCGGACAAGACCCCGCCAATCGCAAACCCAATCCAGATTTTGTGCTCAACCAAGCTCGCTACCAAGGCGCATCTATCTTGTTGGCGCGTAAAAACTTTGGTTGCGGCTCTTCGCGTGAGCATGCGCCTTGGGCCATCGATCAATACGGTTTTCGCGCTGTGATTGCCCCAAGTTTTGCCGACATTTTCTTCAACAATTGCTTCAAAAACGGCCTATTGCCCATCGTCCTGCCAGAAAACGTTGTGGCCAAATTGTTCGATGAAGTCGCCGCTTTCCCAGGCTTTCAACTCACCATCGATTTAGATCGTCAAGTAGTGGTTCGCCCGCAAGGCGAAGAGATTCCGTTCGACGTACAAGCCTTCCGCAAGTACTGTTTGATAAACGGCTTGGACGATATTGGCCTCACCTTGCGACACTCAGACAAAATCAAAACCTTCGAAGCTGAACGCCTGGCCACCAAGCCATGGTTGGCTCACGTTGCTTAAAGTTATAAAGAAAAATCATCATGAAAATTGCAGTTCTGCCGGGTGACGGCATTGGTACAGAAATCGTTGCTGAAGCCGTCAAGGTCCTGAACGTCTTGGATTTGAAATTTGAAATGGAAGAAGCGCTGGTGGGCGGCGCAGCCTTCGAGGCACACGGACACC
>JBIKJX010000285.1:0-3265 GCA_044360785.1 Limnohabitans sp. | reverse complement strand
GCCTGACTATGGCACGCTGGCAGACTTTGATGAGCTGATTAAAGAAGCGCACAAGCGGGGTATTGGCATCATCATGGACTATGTGTTGAACCACAGTGCCAAAGAGCATCCCTTTTTTGAAGAGGCACTGAAAAATCCGCAAAGCCCGTACCGTGCGTGGTACGAATGGCGCAATGAAAAACCCGAAGGGTGGGACATTTGGGGGCGCGATCCTTGGGTTGTGACAAACAACGGCAGCTACCTCGCCACCTTTGGCGCGCCCATGCCCGACTTCAACATGCGCAATCCAGAGGTTGTGAAGTACCACGAAGAAAGTCTGAAGTTTTGGCTAGACCGCGGTATCGATGGCTTTCGTTTGGATGCGGTGCCGCACCTCATTGAAAAAGATGCCAAAGATTGGAACGATCAACCTGAAAGCCGTCAACTCACAGGCCAGTTCACTCGCTTGATCAAGTCCTATCCCAATAAGTACGTGGTGTGCGAAGCCACTGCCGAACCGAAGGTGTATGCACAGCCCGAAATATGTGGTGGCGCATTTGCCTTTGGTCTAGAAAATCAAATTTCAAAAGCAGCCAAAGGCGACCCAGAGGCCATTCAAAAAGTAGCGCAGTACTATACAAAAGCACCGCACACACTGGCCAGTTTTGCATCCAACCACGATCAGTTTGCAGGCAAGCGTTTGTGGGATCAGGTTAATGGCGATGAGGTGCAATACAAGTTGGCCGCTGCAACTTACTTGTTGTTACCGGGTACGCCCTTCATTTATTACGGTGAAGAAATTGGCATGGCTGGTGCAAAAGGTTTGAGCGATGACCCTTTCATCCGGGGCCCCTACAGCTGGTTGCCCAATGAAAAAACAGCAGGCTTCACCACAGGACAGCCCTATCGCGCTACCTCTGGCAATGTCAGTACACACCATGTGCAAATTCAAAAAGCTGGGGCCGATAGCCTATGGTCGTTCTACCGCGACATGCTGACGTTGCGCAATACGAGAACCTCCCTGGCCAAAGGCAGTTATGAAGCACCGCAGGCACAAGGTCAAGTATTGACTTACCAAAGAAAAGCGGCACAAGAACACAGTGTGGTGGTGATCAATTACGGCACGCAAGCTGTGCCTGTCACTGTCGAGAACATGGACAGCAACGCCACACTTCGCGCGCTCTACCCTGCAAAAGGTGTTGCCAATCAGAAGGGTGGGCAAGTAACAGTGCCAGCGCAGTCGGTCAATGTTTTTGCTGTAGAAAAATAATGAAGTTCTCAAATATTCAAAGATGCTCAGCCCTGTGTGTCCTGATGTTTTGCAGCTTGTCTGTGGCACAAACGACTGTGCCCAGCGGCAATGTGGCACAAGGCACCAACGTCACGTGTCAAGCAGCACCTCAAACTGTGCCGCCACTTTATTTGCGCGGCAGTATGAACGGCTGGACTGCACAAGAAGACTTTGAATTTGTGTGGGACTGCAATGCCTTTTATTTGAACGTCAATTTGCAAGGCGTGCATGAATTTAAAGTGGCCGATGCCAAGTGGCAAGGCAGTAGCAGTTGGTCAGTGCCCAGCAAAGAGTTTGTCACGACACAAAACGAATTGGCTTTGCAACCCGACAAGCCAAATGGACCCAGCACCAAGCTGACGTTTTCAGGTGCGCACACATTGCGACTGAACCTGCAAAGTGGGCATGCATTTCTGCAATTGTTGCCGCAAACATTTGTTGATCCGAGGCAAGCGGCGGTTACCCATCCTGTGGCGTTAAGTTTGCACCATGACTCGCGTGATCTGGCTTATCGCAAACCTTTTGGCGCGGTGCCACAGCACCAAACGGTGCATTGGTCACTCAAAGCATTGCCTGGCGTAGAACGCGCCACATTGGTGTTGGATGTGCGGCGCCTTGAAGGAAATCAAGAAATATTGACGTACCGAAATTTGGCGCGCATCAACATGCAGCGCACGCAAGCCGACAAACACGAAGTGTTCAAAGCCAGCCATCGTTTCAAAGACAAAGCCATTTATGGGTATTGGTTTGAAGTGGTCATTGGTGGTGTCAATTACGTCTATCACAACAATGCATCGGCCATTTATTGGACGCAAGAAAAGGGCAGTGGGGGCGTAGGTCAAGTCATTCCAGCCCCTGATCAAGAGCGCCGTTTGCGTCGTTTTCGTGTGACCGTTTACGACCCTGCATTCAAAGTGCCTGAATGGGCGCAAGATGCTGTTTATTACTTTATTTTTCCAGAGCGTTATCGGAATGGCAACCTAGACAACGATCCTAAAGTTGGCGCCAGAAAATACCAAAGCCACAACATTGAAGTGCACAAGAGTTGGTTAGACAAACCCTACAAACCAGGCACTGGCGATGGCTCTGACCCGCACTACAACAATGATTTCTTTGGGGGCGACTTAGAAGGCATCATTCAAAAACTCGATGACATCAAAGACTTGGGCGCCAATGCCATCTACATGACGCCGGTTTTCAAGGCGGCTAGCAATCACAAATACGACACTGCAGATTTTCATGAAATCGATCCTGCGTTTGGCACCAATGCAGATTTCACTCGCCTCACCCAAGAGGCTGCCAAGCGCGGCATCCGCGTCATACCCGATGCTTCTTTGAACCATGTGGGCGCTGACTCCAAGTACTTTGATCGCTTTGGAAATTTCAAATCAGAAGGGTTGGGCGCATTTGCTGACAATCGCATTCAAACAAATTCACCCTATGCCAGTTGGTTTACCTTGGACGCCACACAAACCGACCCAGACAAGCAATTCAAGGGTTGGGTGGGCGTGGCCGACTTGCCTGAGTTGAATAAAAACTCTGCAGGCTGGCGACAATTTGCCTATGGCGACAAAGACTCTGTCACGCGCAAATGGCTGAAGCTAGGCGCATCAGGTTGGCGCATGGATGTGGCCCCTTGGGTGCCCGACGATTTTTGGCGCGAGTGGCGCAAAGCCGTGAAGCAAACCAAACCCGATGCCGTCACCATTGCCGAAACATGGTTTGATGCGTCTAAATATTTCTTGGGCGACACCTTCGATGCCACCATGAACTATGTGATGCGCAATGCCATCATAGATTTTGCAAACGGCAGCGACGCACGCACACTCATCGCCAATTTGGAGCACTTGCGAGAAGCCTATCCACCGCAAGCTTTTCATGCCCTTATGAACTTGTTGTCCAGTCACGATCAGGCCCGCGCTTTGTATGTGCTGGGCGGGACAACAACCGCCTCTGCTGAAGCCCTGCAAAAAGCCAAACAAAAATTGCGTTTGG
>JBIKJX010000284.1:0-3272 GCA_044360785.1 Limnohabitans sp. | reverse complement strand
AATTTTCAAGAGCCGCCCCAAATTTTGTTGATTCACACCAACTCTTTGCATGCGGGTGTGCAATTTGAAATTCATCGCTTGGCAGAAAAAAATCAAGCGCTCCAAGTCATTGTTCTTTACAACTTTGGCCAAGAGCCCGTGATTCAGTCGATGAAAGAGTGCGGCATGATTGTTCGCCGAGAACCCATCTCAGACAGCGAACTGGCCGATCTGATCAACGCCGTGCTGGTCGTCGACACCACAGGTCAGTCAGCGCCCCTGAAATCTGGCACCCTGATTCCACAAAGAAAATACAGTGACATGGTGCTTCTGAAAGTGGCCAATGTTTCGACCAACGTGTTGTGCGAATGCCCAAAGCACGTTGCAGAAATCATTTCGCAATTGGCCAGCTTTGAACAGTACAGTCACGAGTGTTTGAACAAATCCAGCGAAGATGCGCACTTGCATGCCCATCTCAGTGCCATCTCTGGTTCTGCCAGAGCTTTGTTTGAATCGGCCTTAGAAATGATTGCCAAGCACGAAGGCATCGACTTGGAAGCCTTTAACAAATAACAAAAGCAAGCTGTCCAAATGAGTTATTCCGTCGTTTGGTTCAAGCGAGATTTACGTTGGCATGATCATGCTGCTTTGGCGCATGCGGCTAAAAACGGACCGGTACGATGTCTCTATGTGGTTGAGCCTTCTTTATGGGCCCAAGCTGATGTCGCGCTTCAACATTTTGAGTTCATCAAAGAATCTCTGCAGGCCTTAGACGCGCACTTCAGAACCCTGGGAGGCGAAATCGAAATTCATGTGGGTGAAATGTCCGAGGTGCTTTCAAAACTTTGGCACGCGCACCCCTTTGAACACATTTACTCACACCAAGAAACAGGCAACGGCGTCACCTATGCACGCGACATTCAAGTCGCCCAATGGTGTCAGCAACATCAAGTGCGGTGGCAAGAGTTCCCCCAATTTGGCGTAGTCAGGGGGCTTAAAAATCGCAACCTGTGGCAAGGCTCATGGGAAAAACACATGGCGCAACCCATTGAAGAAATTGGCGCCATTCACTTTTGGAATCATTCTTCAAGCTCGCCTTTGAAAATGGTGGCCCCCGACCACCTTCAACATAATCCACCCTTGCGGCAACGCGGTGGCCGCCCTCTTGCCATGGCCACCCTGAACAGTTTTTTAAAAGCCAGAAGCATTGGCTACAGGGGTGGCATTTCTTCACCGCTGACCGCACCCGATGCATGCTCCAGGCTGTCCGCCTACCTCACTTATGGCTGCATCAGCATGCGTGAAGTGGTGCAATTGACGCGGGCACAAATTGATCAAATACCACCGCACGCCAGCAAGCATCGCAGCGGTTTAACGGCATTTGTGAGTCGCTTGTATTGGCACTGCCACTTTATTCAAAAATTAGAAACCGAGCCTGACATTGAGTGGCAGAACATGCACCGTGGTTACGACAATTTACGCGAAGAGTCGTTCAATCAAGCCTATTTTGATGCACTCAAATTGGGACAGACAGGCTGGCCCATGGTTGACGCTTGTGTGGTGATGCTGAAAGAAACGGGTTGGTTAAATTTCAGAATGCGCGCCATGCTGGTCTCAGTTGCGGCATACCCTTTGTGGCTGCATTGGCGGCCTGTGGGCGAATGGTTGGCCACTCAATTTTTGGATTACGAGCCAGGCATCCATTGGAGTCAGATGCAAATGCAGTCTGGCACCACAGGCATCAACACCACCCGGGTCTACAACCCCCTTAAACAGGCACAGGACCACGACCCCTACGGGAAGTTTGTCAAGCGATGGCTTCCTGCTAACAGGCACGTGCTACCGCTGTTAGATTTGGCAGTTGCCACAAAAGAGGCCAAAGCCCTGCTTCACGCTAGGCGAAAAGATCCATCGGTTCGCGATGGCAAAAACGAAGTGATCGAAAAACATGCCTCACGCAAAGTTTTTGCGAAAACAAAAAAGCGGCAAAGCAAAGAGACCGTTAACTCACGTCAAATGGGGTTTGAGTTTTAAAGCGCTAGAGGTTGGACAAGCGCAAGAAACGCTAACATCCCACAAAGAAAAATTAGGCAGCGGTTTCGGCCAAGACTTTTTCAATGAGTGCAACCAATTCTTTGCCTTTGAAAGGTTTGGTAATGCAGGCCGATGCGCCTGGCACATGGATGTTGGAAATGCCCAGTCGGCTTTGAACCGTATCGGGGCTTCCCGAAGCCACAATGACAGGTAGCTTGGGATACTTGGTGCGCAACTCTTCAATGAACTCAACGCCGTTCATGTTGGGCATGACCAAGTCGGTAATGATCAATGAAACTTCAGTTTGCAACAACCAATCTAGGGCCTCAACGCCATCTGCGGCGCCAATCACGGTATAGCCATGCACTTCAAGCGTTTCTTGGACGCCCTCTCGAAGCAAAATTTCATCTTCAACAAGCAAAATGGTTTTCATGGGTAAAACGGTTAGGCTGTCTGGTTCAATTGGGTACTTTTAACACCCGTGAGTTTACCAAGCGATGACACAACTCTTTGGCTTTTGTAGATATATATTCACACGCGAAACAAAGCCAACAATCACGGGTGTTCCCTGATTCCATTGGCATCAAACTCCCATAGCATCGTCGCAATGCCTGACACAACTGGACTTATTCTTTCTGGCGGTGGCGCCCGTGCAGCCTATCAAGTAGGCGTGTTGGCGGCCATTGCGCGCATGCGCCGTGAGGCTGGCATCTCTGAGGGCAATCCCTTCCCTGTCATTTCCGGTACATCGGCCGGCGCCATCAACGCTGCATTTTTGGCCAGCAACGCAGACCGTTTTGACGCAGCACTTGACGATTTGGTCAGTGTCTGGCGCAATTTTCAAGTTGAACAGGTTTATCGCTCAGATGTGTTGGGCATGATCAGATCAGGTGCGCGCTGGTTGTCATTACTCTCTTTGGGTTGGCTCATTGCGCAAAAAAAAATCCGCCCTAAGTCATTACTGAACAACGACCCCTTGAGCGAGTTACTTGCTAAACACATTCAATTTGACCGTTTGCCAGAACTCTTAGAACAAGGTCATCTGCGCGCATTGGCCATCACGGCATCGAGCTATAGCACGGGCGAGCATGTGACGTTTTATGACAGCTGTCATCCGGTCACACCTTGGGTTCGCAATCAACGCCTGGCGCAACATTGCCGTTTGTCGCGCGAGCATTTATTGGCAAGCTCGGCCATCCCCTTTATTTTTCCGGCCATGCAATTGGATGGCCCCCAAGGTTGCGCTTATTTTGGCGATG
>JBIKJX010000283.1:0-3277 GCA_044360785.1 Limnohabitans sp. | reverse complement strand
CGCTCATGATTCTTCTCCTTCTGCAACGCCATATTCCTTGTCAAGGTTGTTCATGTAGCGTGCGTAATACCAAATGATGAGGCAATAGACAATGAGGGCCCCTTGCGCTGCAACCCAAAATGAAAATGGCCATCCAAAAAAATTGAAGGTCAAATCACGTGAAAAGTACAAAAGTACAAAAGTCACAAAGAACCATAAGGCTAGTAAAAGCCCCGTGATTCTCAAATTCTTGCTCCAGTATTCCTGGTGCCGAGCAGTGAGCTGCATTCTCGTCTCCTTATTGTTAAAAAATACCAACTGACAAACTTGAAATTCATTGCCACCTGATGTGGCCTCGACCATCACACAGATCTGTCTAATTTCATCCCCGTCTCTCGCTCGAGTTGAGCCGCCACTTTGGGCTCGAAGCCATTCAGGTGCCTCATCACAGCCAACGCTTCGTCTGGGTGTCCCATCTCCATGTGAACACGCGCCATTTGGTACCAAGCGAAGGGACTCATCGATTGCAGATCTGTGTTGCGCTTGAAAGCCATCAAGGACTCTTCAAACTTTCTTTGACGAACTAATACCAGGCCCAAGCCATACCAAGCGCGGTCCATTTTGTTGTCTATTTGGATAGCTGCTCTGAATGCTCGTTCTGCCTCTTGACTCCGTCCAAGCTCTTCCAATACAAAGCCAACATTGAAATGCGAAGTAGCAACATTTGGCATCTGCAAAAGCGCTCGCTCAAAATAACTGACGGCCTGTTTCAGCTCGCCCTTGCTTAAATGCTCATAACCCAAGCTGTTAAGGGACAACACATCATTGGGATTGTTTGAAAGAATTTCTTCAAATACTGCATGGGCTTTAGCACGGAGGCCAAATACCAAAAGCGTTTTGGCTTTGAATTTCAACCAAAGACATTTGCTGCGATTCGGCGTATTTGTGTTGCTAGTCACAGCTTGCGTATTCACTGACATGCTGCAATTCCCATCTCAAGACACATTTCAATTTTGAGTTGCACCACCACAACCCAAGCAATGATGAGCCAACTGCTCGTAGCCAAAGGAATGTGTTGGTCTAGGATCAGCTTAGGGCTGATCTTGCGAGTGATCCAAAGCGCAGGCTTGGAAGCCACATCCAACAATTGCCAGAAAACATTGTTGTCGCGATTTGCGCCCGCCATCAATCCCAAAATGAATCGCCCAACGATGAACATCAGCGAGAGCTCAATCAAACTCTTTGCAATCACAACAGTTAGCAACATAAAATTTTCTTGACTTAAGTCATGTGAATTAGGCGAATTCTAGGAATTAGCCTCATCTCTTCCTAATTCATCAAAAGCCCTTTTGAAAAATAAGCAAATTAATTTTGAATGCAAAAGAGACATCATTCCTCAGAGGAGAAATTGAGTTTTCTGACAAATAACTTACATTGAACTGGTGTCTGTTTTTGAACCTTGAAACCTAAAACTCAAGGGAAAACACCGACTAAATTGATGAGCCAATGCACATCAATTGGCATGTGCTTGCATCATTTTTTTCCGTACAAGTCATTCAACAACGCTTGGCCACTTGAGAACTGACTGGCTGTACGTTTCTCTTCCTGACGCACACGCCATTTGCGCCACGGCTGTCCCTCTTGCAGTTGCTGCAAGAGATAAGGTCCCCAGCGACGTGCTTGTTGTGCCGTCACCAAAGGGTGATTTTTTTCAGCGGGTAATGATTGCCTTGGGGTGTTCACATACTGCGCCACCACACTCAAATTGTCTGATTCGTCAGGACTGTGAGACACAATTTGAAAACCTGAAGTCTCGAGCAACTTGCGCAAAGTGCTGCCCGTGAAGTACAAGGTGTGTGCTCGGAAAAACATGTAGTGCGGCGAACACAAACGCAAGGCATTGGGCACTTCAATGTATAGCAGGCCTTCAGGTTTGAGTTTTTCGCCAATGGTTCGCAAAGCAGAAACAGGTTCAGGCAAATGCTCGAGTACATGGAACATAGAGATCAAGTCCAATGAACTTGGCTGTTCGCTGGACAAGCAATGTTGCAAAGTGCCATTGTTGATAGAGATGCCCAAACTATTTCGAGCATAGGTGGCATAACCTTCATGGGGTTCTATGCCCTTGGCTTCAAAGCCTAATCCATGCAGCAAATATACAAACTCGCCGCTGCTAGAGCCTATGTCCAGACTTCGCTTAGCTTGACTGTTAGGAGTGGGTACAAATCCTGAGGTGTTTTGACACAACCATTGCCAACGCCACAGCGCATTCCGACCTGCCCGCAGAATGTGACGCAGGGCTGGTTGCACCGCAGATTTGTAGGCCTGTCGATACTGCTTTGCATACCATTCAGCCAACTCTTTGTCTGAGGGCAATGGATCAATGCGCCCCAAACCGCAATGGTTGCAAGACACTGTGATCAGTGTTTCGTTGGTCTTTCCGTCTCTGTTGGCAACAATTTGAGACGACCGCTCACCGCAAAGCGGACAGGCTGTATTGCCATTCAACAAGGCGCCAGGATGGGTTTGATTTAGAGCAGTTGAGTTCATTCAATAATTTTATGAATCAACTCTTTTGAGCCCCCTTTTGCCCTTTTTTAATTCCTGAATTGATACGCCCTATTGATTTGTCAAATGAATGAACTGCAGATATAAGACAAAAAATTAGCGTGCAAATAAGACGCTCACCAACCACAAACTGAGCGCAGGCACAAACAGCAAGATGGCCATTCGAATAATGTCCCAGGCCAAGAACGGCATCAAGCCTTTGTAGGTTTCAGACATTGGAACATCACGCGCTAGGTTGTTGACCACATACACATTCAATCCAACGGGCGGCGCAATCAAACCAAAGCTCACGGTCATCAACACCAGAATACCAAACCACAGCGCTTTCAGTTCGTAAGACAGGCCCCACAAGTCAAGCGCCATCACAGCCGGGAATATGACAGGAATGGTCAACAACAACATGGATAACTCGTCCATCACACATCCCAGCAGAATGTACAAAATCAAAACAGCTGTGACGATTCCCAATGGCGCTACGGGCAAACCAGAAACCCAAGCGGCCACCATTTTCGGCATTTCGGTCAGTGCCAATGTGGCGTTCATCATGTCGGCACCGATGAAGATTAAAAACACCATGGCCGTAGTTTCAGCAGTGCTTAACAAAGCGGATTGCATGCCCGATAACTTAAGTTCTTTTTTGGCAAGCCCTAAGAACATGGTCAAGACAGCGCCCACACCCGCACCCTCGGTCGGGGAAAAGAAACCGCCGTAAATGCCCCCAAACACAATC
>JBIKJX010000282.1:0-3278 GCA_044360785.1 Limnohabitans sp. | reverse complement strand
TAGGGCGGTACCAGTTTTCCAAATAATCACGAATGGCGTAATCGTTGGCCACGGTGTACCCAGCGACATGGTCGTAAGCGTTTTCTTTTTTAACATTCTTTGCCGTGCGTCCGATGACCACGGCCAATTCACATTCGTAGTGCATGTAGGTCACACTCTGCGGTCTACGTGTGATGGCCTTGTGACCGATCAAGGACGCTTCGCCTTTGACAAACACCAAGGGTTCTTCGGGTGCTTTGAACGCCAACTCTTTGGCATGGTCGGCATAGTTCAAGCCCAGGGCCAAAACGGTTCTGGCTTGTGACACCGGCGCCAAAGGCGGCAGCCAAACCACATCTTCAAACTTCAGCCGTTTGCCCGCCCAAGGGCTGCGTGTCAACAACAACTCGCCCTCAGATTCCACGGCTTCGTGAATGGCGCCAGCCCATGCAATGCGTGCGTGCTTCATGAGGCATCTCCCACGAACGTGTTCAGCAAGGAGTCAAAACCATCTGCAGAAATTTCCACCACGTCACCCGCCTTCGCACGTGGCCTATTGCCAACTGGCAAACAATCGCTTCCGAGCAACAACATGTCACCTTCCTGGAAGGTCATGAATTCTGAAATGTCGGAAAGTAAAGCGTTGGACTTGCGAACGGTATCGGCATAGTTCACACGCTGCACCTCTTGACCATTGACTTTGACTGTCAGCACCAAGGTGTCGCTGTTAACCTGCGCAATGCCGCGTGCTTGCCCGCCAACCCCTAAAAATCCATCGACACATTTGAACTTGACCGGTGGGCGGTAATAGCTCTCATGCGGAATAGAGACGTCATTGACCAATACACATGCAACAGGCTGTGCATCGGCGCCAAAGACCCAAGCCAAATTCGCGCCAATGTCCAGTTCTGTGACGCCTGTCGGCAAGGCAATATTGCCCCCTGAGGGTGTGTATGTGTTGGCAGTTTTGATGAACAGCACTGGCGCTTTGGGGGCGCCTTTGTAGGGCGCCTCAGACATTTGTGGGGCTCTAAATTGCCACTCTTGATGAAAGTTCAACAGTGCCCCGTACACCGTCCCTTGCGGCCAAAAACGCCTAGGATGGTCTGATGGATTGGATCGGCTTGGGTGCATCTTCTTCATTCAATTTCATGAACCGCTTCTTCGGCTGGCGATGTTTCCAACTGAATCACGGCGTCTAACAACTGGTACAGCTGCGCTAATTTTTGTTTGCCCAATTCGCTTTCCATCCAGGCGTAATGCGCTTCGATGGCTTCCGACAGTTTGGCCACTTTGGACAGGCCCAATGGTGTGGCACGGATGACGGTTCTGCGTGCGTCTAGCGCACAGCGACTGCGTTCAATCAAGCCATCGCGTTCCATGCGCGTGAGGACGCCAGTCAAACTGGGGCCTAGCAAAAAAGCTTCGCGTGCCACTCGACCTGTTTCAACACCTTCTGCGCTTTCAACCCGGCTGGCATGCTCGCCCAACACGCGCAAGACACGCCACTGTTGATCCGACAAACCATGCTCCCGCAGACTTGGCCGAGTGTGCGTCATGACCGCCTCACGAGCTTGCAGCAGCAGGCGAGGCAAGTTGCGATGGACGAAGGTCTGTTTTTTCATGGGATTCGAATTTATTTAACATGTTAAATGATTTTTAAAACATTGCAAAATCGGGTTAACCCGCTTCTTTATCAAAAAATCATTGCAGGCCAACGCCTTGAGCCTTGGCTAGGGGAATAATTGCGTCATGCACCCCTCTTTTTTTGAAACCCACCAAATACGTTTGATCCAAGCGCCTATGGCCGGGTCACAAAATCACCAGTTGGCCGCAGCTGTCTTCAAAGCGGGCGGCATGGGCAGCATTCCGGCCGCCATGCTGACGACCGAACAGCTCAAAAACGAGTTGATTGCTTTTCAAAACAACATCGCAACAGAGGCTCGTTCCAACAATTGGGGCGACTCACTGCCTGTCAATGTCAACTTCTTTTGCCACACACCGCCTACAGCGCAAGCTGAAAAAGAGTTGGCTTGGCGCTCAAAGCTGACAAGCGCCTATCTAGCGCATGGCATCGATCCACAGTCGCTAGGCTCTGGACCTGGGCGCGCGCCATTCAGTGAAGAAAGTCTGACGCTGTTAGGCCAGATCAAACCCGCTGTGGTCAGCTTTCACTTTGGTCTGCCCAAAGCGGCGTGGGTGCAACAACTGAAAGCCTGGGGCATCCAAATTTGGTCTTCAGCCACGACCGTGCAAGAAGCCCAATGGCTTGCACAAAACGGTGCGAACGCCATCATTGCGCAGGGTCTGGAGGCCGGTGGGCATCGGGGCATGTTCCTCACGGAAGATCTGAGCACCCAAGTAGGCACCATGGCCTTGTTGCCGCAAATGATCAAAGCGGTCCAGTTGCCCATCATTGCAGCAGGCGGCATTTCCAGTGCTGCCGCTGTCAGTGCGGTCAAAGCCTTAGGCGCCAGCGCTGTTCAAGTAGGCACTGCCTTTTTAACAAGCCACGAGGCCACTACCAGCGCTTTGCACAGGAAAGCCTTGATGTCTGACGCAGCTCAACACACTGCATTGACCAACCTGTTCAGCGGCCGTCCTGCTCGAGGCATTGTGAACAAGTTCATGCAAGACATGGGACCGCTCAACCCCGAAGCACCAGCCTTCCCCTTGGCGACGGCAGCGGTTGCACCCTTGCGTGCGGCCGCTGAAGCCAAAGGTTTGACCGACTATTCCCCCTTGTGGTCTGGCCAAAATGCGTCCGACTGCGAAGCTTTACCCGCCGCCGATATTACGCACAAACTCTTACAAGGCTGGACATGATGCATCCCATGTCGCTTTTGTCACCGACAGAGTGTTAGGCTTCCAGCATGGCAAAAGATAAAACCATTTTTACGTGCACCGATTGCGGTGGCACTACACCGCGCTGGTTGGGCAAATGCCCAGCTTGTGGCGCTTGGAACACCCTCATTGAAAGCACGGTAGACGCAGGCGGCAACGCCAAAAACCGATACACCAGCCAATTTCAGGCCCTGGCCAAAACCGCTGAGCTCACCAAATTGGGCGACATTGAGGCCACGGATGTAGACCGCAGCCCCACCGGCATTGAAGAGCTCGACCGCGCTTTGGGCGGCGGTGTGGTGGAAGGCGGCGTCGTGTTGATTGGCGGTGACCCCGGCATTGGCAAATCCACCTTGCTGCTGCAAGCGCTTGATGCGCTGCAACGTAAAGGCATGAACACGCTGTATGTCACGGGTGAAGAAAGTGGTGCCCAAGTGGCCCTGCGGTCAAGACGT
>JBIKJX010000281.1:0-3287 GCA_044360785.1 Limnohabitans sp. | reverse complement strand
TTGACCTTGTGTGGCCATGTCACGTAACAGTGTGGGCGGGCGCAGATGTTCGCCAAACAAGTCGGCCAAGCGATCGGCTTCTTTCACAAAATGGGGCAAGCCAATGCCATCGATGAAGCAGAAAGGCCCACCGGTGTAGGCTGGGAAACCCACGCCCAAAATAGCGCCTACATCGCCATCTGCAGGCGCTAACAACACACCTTCTTCCATGGCCTTGGCTGCTTCTACGGCTTGAACATACAAAATTCGCTGCTTCAAATCGTGTGCACTGGGTTGTTGCGATTTCAAGGGGTACAGATCGGCCATGCCCTTCCAAATTTGTTTGCCTGATGTGTCGTAGTCGTAAAAGCCTTTCCCCACTTTCTTGCCCATGCGACCCATGTCAAAAAGTTTCTTCAAAATGGGCACGGAGCGACCGGCCTTGTAGGACTCTGGAAATTCTTTCGCTTGCGCTTCGCCCGCGTGTACAGAAAGTTCGATGGACAACTCATCTGTGATGGCCAGTGGGCCCACAGGCATGCCAACATGCCGCGCACAGTTTTCGATGAGCGCTGGCGCAATCCCTTCTGCCACCATGCCAATGGCGTCGTCAATGAAGGCGCCAATGAATCGGCTGGTAAAGAAACCGCGGCTGTCGTTGACCACAATGGGTGTTTTCTTCAGTTGCGAGACAAAGTCGAGGGCTTTGGCCAAGGTTTCGTCAGAGGTTTGCGTGCCCTTGATCACTTCCACCAAAGGCATGCGATCGGCGGGAGAGAAGAAGTGCAGACCAATGAACCTGTCGGGGCGGCTGGTGGCCTTGGCCAACAAACTGATGGGCAAGGCAGATGTGTTGCTGGCTACCACGCAGTTGGCGGGCAAGACGGCGTCTAGGCGTTTTGTGACTTCGGCTTTGATGGCGCGATCTTCAAATACGGCTTCGACCACCATGTCTGCATCTTTCAACAAGTTGTAGTCGGTGGTGGGTGTGATGAGCGCCAAAATGCCACTGGCTTTTTCAGGTGTTGAACGGCCTTTTTCAACCAAGCGTTTCAAAACTTTTTCAGCATGCGCTTTGCCTTTTTCAGCAGCGGCCTGATCGCGGTCAATCAAGACCACTTGAATGCCACGTTGTGCCGCAATCAGGGCAATGCCGCCGCCCATCATGCCGGCGCCAATCATGCCCAACTTTTTGCTCTTGAAGGGTGCAATGTTGGCAGGGCGGTGCATGCCCTTTTCTGCTTTTGATTTGTTGACAAACAAGGTGCGCACCATGGCGCGTGAAACTGTTCCGCGCGTTAATGTGGCCATGTACTTGCTTTCAATTCGAAGCGCTTTGTCGATGGGCAGTTGTGCACCTTCGTACAAACAACTTTGAATGGCCAGGGGGGCTGGTAAGTTGTGATACGTGTTGGCTTGCAACATGGTGTTGCCCACCACAAAACTGGGAGCCACACGCGGGTCCAAGGGGCCACCCCCTGGAATTTTGAAACCTTTGACATCCCATGGTTGAACTGCATTGGGCGTTTCCATGAGCCATTTTTTGGCGGCAGACAGCAAGTCAGCAGGCGCGACCACTTCGTGGATCAAACCAATTTCTTTGGCCTTGGCCACAGTGGCGTGTTTGCCCTCTAAAAGGTAGGGCATGGCACCCAAGATGCCCAATAGCCGCAGCAGTCTTTGTGTGCCGCCTGCGGCTGGCAACAGGCCCACCTGAACTTCTGGTAAGCCAAGCACGACAGAAGGCAAATTGGCCGCAACTCGGTAATGACAGCCTAAACACAATTCAAAACCACCGCCCATGGCAACGCCATTGATGGCAGCTGCAAATGGTTTGCCGCAGGTTTCCATTTTTCTAACCAGCATGGAGAGTGATGCACACTTTTCAAACAGCACTTCGACGCTGTCGTTGTTCATGCTGTCCAAGTTGGCTTCCATGGCAATCAAGTCAGCGCCTGCAACAAAAGCATCTTTGCCCGATGTCAAGATGGCGCCTTTCACTTGCGCATCGGCAACCACACGATCGATGCATGATGACAAGCTGTTCATGAAGTCACCATCGATGACGTTCATGGTTTTGTTGGGATAGTCAATGGTCAGCGTGGCAATGCCATCTGTATCGACTGCGTATCGAATAATGTCCTGCATGATGTTCTTTCCTGTCTGATTTATTTTTAAACGCGTTCGATGATCATGGCCGAGCCCATGCCCGCTGCCACACACAAAGAGACCAATGCAGTTTGTCGTCCGCTGCGTTCAAGTTCGTCCAGTACGGTACCCAAAATCATGGCGCCGGTGGCCCCCAGTGGGTGCCCCATGGCAATGGCACCGCCGTTCACATTCATGCGGTCGTGTGGAATATTGAGTTCTTCCATCATGGTCAATACCACTGAAGCAAAAGCTTCATTCAATTCCCATAGATCAATGTCAGAGGCCTGCATGCCAGCGCGCGCCAATGCTTTGCGTGCTGCAAAGCTAGGACCATCCAGCATCAAAGTGGGCTCCGAGCCAATGGCTGCAAACGCGCGAATTCTGGCGCGCGCCTTGAGTCCTAATTGCTTGCCAATTTGCGCATTACCCAACAGCACAGCCGCTGCACCATCCACAATGCCAGAGCTGTTGCCAGCATGGTGGATGTGGTGAATTTTTTCAACTTGCGGGTAGCGCTGCATGGCCACACTGTCGTAGCCATATTTCTCGCCCATGTCGGTAAATGCGGGCTTCAGTTGTGACAATGTTTCTGTGCTGGTGTCTGGGCGAATGGTTTCGTCACGTGATAACAGCGTCAGGCCTAAAAAATCTTTCACGGGAACCACAGCGCCATCAAAACGGCCCTCAGCCCATGCACGGTGCGCGCGGCGATGACTTTCTGCAGAATAGGCATCCACGTCGCTCCGACTGTGACCCCGCAATGAACTCAGGAGGTCTGCAGAAATACCTTGCATCACAAAGTAGGTCTTGGCAGCAACTTGGGGGTCTTGTGCCCATGCACCACCATCTGCGCCCATGGGCACGCGCGACATCATTTCGACGCCACCGCCAATGGCCAGGTCGGCTTGACCGGCCATCACTTTGCTGGCTGCAAAAGCAACTGCTTCTAGGCCAGAACCGCAGTAGCGATTGATTTGCAGTGCGGGCACTTGTTGGTCATAGTCTGCTTGTAGCACGGCCATCCTGGCAATGTTGCCGCCTTGTTCGCCCACTGGCATGACACAGCCCATGACCACATCGTCGATGGCGGCGGTGTCAAAGCCCTGGCGTCGCTGCAATTGGGTGAGCACACCGGCCAGCAAATCGACCGGCTTGAC
>JBIKJX010000279.1:0-3294 GCA_044360785.1 Limnohabitans sp. | reverse complement strand
TGACATCGCCAATTTATTGAATGAACGAGACGAGATCAAGGCGCGCGGTGCCGCCATCAACACCAGCAAAGATGCCCTGACACCCAAAGAATTAGCAGCCAACGAACAACGCATCCGTGCGCGCGTGATGCAACTTTGGCAAACTCGCTTGCTCCGATTTTCAAAGCTCACCGTGGCTGATGAGATTGAAAATTCACTGAGCTATTACGAATCAACTTTCCTCCGAGAAATTCCTAAAATTTATGCCGCCTTGGAAGACGCTCTTGGCAACCATCCCGTTGCGCCATTTCTACGAATGGGTCAATGGATTGGCGGAGATCGCGATGGCAACCCCAATGTCAATGCACACACACTCAGCCATGCCCTAAAGCGTCAAGCTGAAGTTGCCTTGAGGCACTACCTCACTGAAGTTCACTATTTGGGCAGTGAATTGTCACTGTCGGCCATGCTGGTTAATTTTCCACCTGCCATGCAAGCATTGGCTGAGCGCTCACCCGACACCAATGCGCACCGCATGGATGAACCCTACCGACGCGCGCTGACGGGCATTTACGCCAGACTGGCGGCCACCTTGAAGTTGTTGACTGGCGGTGATGCCGCAAGACATGCCGTTACACCTCAAAACCCCTACCCCGATGCAGCCGCTTTTTTGGCAGATCTGCGAACCATTGCAACGTCTTTGAAAAGTCACCATGCAGAAGACCTGGTAACCCAGAGGCTTATGCCACTGATTCGTGCGGTTGAAGTTTTTGGGTTTCATTTGGCCACCGTCGATTTGCGACAAAGCTCTGATCAACATCAAGCCGTTGTTGCAGAATTGTTGGCAACGGCGCGCATCGAAAAAAACTATGCTGCGCTGGGCGAAATCAACAAGCGCGCCATTCTTTTAGGGTTGTTGCACGATGCACGGCCGCTGAGAATTCCTGGCGCCTCTTACTCAGCGCACACCCAAGCAGAGTTGGCCATTTTTGAAACGGCATTCACCGCTCGTCAAGCGTTTGGCGCTGAGGCCATTCGCCACTACATCATCAGTCACACTGAAACCGTGAGTGACCTGCTGGAAGTTTTGTTGTTGCAAAAAGAAGTGGGCTTGATGCGTGGCACTTTGGATGCACAAGCGGTGGTCGATCTGATTGTGGTGCCACTGTTTGAAACCATCGAAGACCTGCGAAATTCTGCAGTCATCATGCGCGAGTTTTATGCCCTGCCAGGCATTGCGCAATTGATTCAGCGATCAGGTGCAGAGCAAGACATCATGCTGGGTTACTCCGACTCCAACAAAGACGGGGGCATCTTCACCAGCAATTGGGAGCTTTACCGTGCCGAAGTGGCTTTGGTGGACGATTTCGATCGCCTGGCCCATAGCCACAACATTCAACTGCGCATGTTCCATGGTCGCGGCGGTACGGTTGGGCGGGGTGGCGGACCCAGCTACCAAGCCATTTTGGCGCAGCCGCCTGGCACAGTTCGAGGTCAAATTAGATTGACAGAGCAAGGCGAAGTGATTGGCTCGAAATATGCCAACCCGGAAATTGGACGGCGCAATTTAGAAACCCTGGTGGCAGCCACATTGGAGGCCACATTGCTGCAACCAACCAAGACTGCACCCCGTAACTTCTTGGAAACTGCGGCCCAACTGTCTCAAGCCAGCATGGATGCCTATCGCAGTTTGGTCTATGAAACGCCTGGGTTCAACGACTACTTTTTCAGTGCAACGCCCATCCGAGAAATTGCCGAACTCAACATTGGTTCCCGCCCAGCATCGCGCAAAGCGAATCAACAAATTGAGGACCTGCGCGCCATTCCATGGGGCTTTAGCTGGGGCCAATGTCGCTTAACTTTACCGGGGTGGTATGGCTTTGGTTCCGCTGTCGAAAGTTTTCTCAACCGGCCAACGGAAAAAGAAAGCACGGCTGCTTTGGCACTGCTACAAAAGATGGTCAAACAATGGCCGTTTTTTAAAACTTTGCTGTCCAACATGGACATGGTCTTGGCCAAAAGCGACTTGGCCTTGGCCTCGCGATACAGCGAATTGGTCACCGATGCCAAATTGCGCAAAAAGATTTTCAGCGCCATTGAAGCCGAATGGCATCGAACCGCCCATGTCTTGAGCCTCATTACCGGTGACAAGCACCGTCTCGAACACAATCCTGCGCTTGCTCGCTCCATTCGTCATCGTTTTCCATACATTGACCCCTTGCATCATTTGCAAGTCGAATTGATTCGCCGCTATCGAGAGGGCAAGGCGGACGAACGCGTCCAAAGGGGTATACATTTATCGATCAATGGGATCGCCGCCGGCCTAAGGAATACGGGTTAAGAAGTCTGAATTGGTTTTTTAGCTCAAATCTGACTGATTTGAGGGCTTACCTCGGGTTGTCGGCGCTTGCCAACCCGATAAAATCTGGCAATGTCTAAAAACCAATTCGATCAAAAGTCCCAGGCCTGGTCGGCCTTGTTTTCCGAACCCATGAGCGACCTGGTGAAGCGCTACACCTCCAGCGTCTTCTTCGACAAGCGTTTGTGGCAATCGGACATTCAGGGCAGTTTGGCGCACGCAGAAATGCTGGCGACTCAAAAAATCATCAGCCCCCAAGACTATGCCGATATTCAGCGCGGCATGGCACAAATTACCGAAGAAATTTCCAAGGGTCAGTTTGACTGGAAATTGGACCTGGAAGATGTGCACCTCAACATTGAGGCTCGCCTGACGCAAATTGTGGGCGATGCAGGCAAACGTCTGCACACTGGCCGCAGTCGCAACGATCAAGTGGCCACCGATGTGCGTTTGTGGTTGGTCAGTGAAATAGATTTGGTGGGTGGATTGCTCAACGACCTTCAAAAATCATTGATCGAAGTTGCAGAGCGACATGTCGACGTTATCCTGCCTGGTTTCACCCATTTACAAGTGGCCCAACCTGTGAGCTTTGCGCATCACTTGCTAGCTTACGTCGAGATGTTTGCACGCGATGCAGAACGCATGGCCGATGTGCGTCGCCGCACCAACTGCCTGCCTTTGGGTTCTGCTGCTTTGGCTGGCACCACTTATCCATTGGACCGGGAACGCGTCGCCAAGCGTCTTGGCATGGTGGACGAGAATGGCAATGCCTGCGTCTGTCAAAACAGTTTAGACGGTGTGAGCGACCGCGACTTTGCCATTGAATTTACCGCGGCTGCTTCGCTGTGCATGGTGCACATCAGCCGCTTAAGCGAAGAACTCATTTTATGGATGAGCCAAAACTTTGGCTTCGTGAAGATAGCCGACCGCTTCACCACCGGCAGCTCCATCATGCC
>JBIKJX010000278.1:0-3301 GCA_044360785.1 Limnohabitans sp. | reverse complement strand
GGAAGTTGACTGTCTCATCATTTAGAAAGAAGAACTGGACACCAAGTGCTTGATTTGCTTGCCCATCAAAATCTTAGGCAGTTTGTGATGAGGTATGTTCTGGGCCGCCAAGACTATTTCGAACTGATTCCAAGTCGTTCGAACAATTTCCAACTGGTTCGGGGCCTCCTTGGGTGCGCTTCTAGAACACCTTCCGGATCAGACAGGCTTCTTCATAGGCCTCAATGTCTTTGAGCCGGTACAAGACCTTCCCCACGATCTTCAAGTACTGCGGGCCCTCGCCGACGGTTCGCCAACGCTGAAGGCGTGCGACTGAACACACCCAACGATCGGCAAGCATTGTTTCTGTCAGGAGCTGGCGGGTAGGTTCGGCCGGGGCCTCTGGAGCCAGGTGTTGGGGTTCGAACTTGGGTTCGTTGGCTGCGGTTTTGGCGATGCCACTGGACAAGGCGTCCAGAACGTCACTCATTTTTTCAGCCCGTGGGTTCGAAGACGAGGTGTAGCTAGTAGCCATGGGCTTGCTCCTTGATGCCAATATGCAGTGGTTTCATATAGGTTCATACCGGTTGGCGGGCTATTTTTTCTCAGCGGGGTGGGTTGGTGCGTCCAAGGGGATGGGCTGCTTTCGGCCATAAGCGGTCATCGATAAGTGATTTCAGTCATGCTGGTTAATCATTTTTTCCCCGTCACTTCAAGCTGATTTCAATCTCGCTCCGAGTAATCTTTCCGGTCTTCTCAAGTTGCGCTAAGGCACGGTAAAGCGCTTCATGCGTCACAGCCAGTTGCTTAGCAAGCTGCTTGAGTGAGCATTTGAGTGAATATCGTCCGTTTTGACCTTCGGTCTCAACCAGGTGCAGGATTCGGCTTTGAACCTTGGGCAACGAAAGGCGCTCGTTTTGAAGTCTGAGTCGTCGCACTTCGCTGCTCAGCATGTGTATCCATCGCTCAGCGAAACCATAGTCCAGCTTGAATGCTTGCTGCAGTGCTCGAATTGGAATGCGCACTATTTCTGACGGCAATGTCGTTCGTGCATCGCAATGGTAGGCAGCAGACGTCAGACTGGCTTCACCCACAAAGCCCATCTGACAGCGTTGGAGATTGACTACTTCCCCGTTTAAACCATGTCGCTCTAGGACCACTTCGCCATGGCAGACAAAGTACATCCATTGGGGACGTACACCCGTCAGAAACAGGGAGGTTTCTTCTGCGCAGGTAAGTGGCTCACATTGGGCCAACAACTGTGGCGGGAGCAACTGCTCAAGGGTTGAAGGTAACAGCATAGGGAATCGTTGGATCGTATGATTTCTATCATATGCCTAGATGACCAGAACGAGGACACTCTCATAAAAAGGTATGTACATGTCGACAAAAATATTTGAGTTTGGCCAAGTGCGGCCAGAATACGCCGTTCCTGTTCTAAACGAACGTGCGGTCCGTGCCGCTGCAGGCATATTGTTCTTCCTGGCCGTGATCAGTTTCATGAACGCTTGGCTCACCGGGAATTTTCAGCCGACCCGTGTGTTCGTGGTGTGCTTTTTGATTGAGTTCACTATCCGCATCTTCATCAACCCGCGTTTTGCCCCAGTGATGATTCTGGGTGAATGGATCGTGCGCAAGCAATTACCCGAATGGTTAGGGGCACCGCAAAAGCGCTTTGCATGGAGTATCGGCTTCGTTTTGGCTGCAACCATGTTGTATTTGGTGGTGCTCAACAACGTCATCGGACCCATCAACCTAGTCGTGTGCTCGCTCTGCTTGCTCTTGATGTTCTTTGAGACAGCATTCGGCATTTGTATCGGCTGCCAGATTTACAACCTGCTGAACAAAGAAAAAGCCCAGCTTTGCCCTGGCGGCGTTTGCGCAATTCCGCCTGATCAAATTCCAAAGATATCCATGGCTCAAACGCTGATCCTGTTTGTCTTTGCCGCTGCAATGTTCGCCGTTGCGCAATGGGTGTACAACACTGCGCCCACGCGCGTGAATGAATTGCCCCCCTCGGCAGTCTCACAGCCTGCCGTTGCTGTCGATCCCGCAGAAGCGGAGCGCTGCAAGGTGCCTGACTTTGCCAAAGCGATGGGTCATGAAGAAAAGTGGAAGCTGCACAATAATTGCAAGTAATGACCACTTTGGTTTGAATGGGCACAGTGGAGCAACCTACCAGGTTCTAATTTCGGAGCCTTCAGCACAGAGGTTCTGAAAACTCTCGGTACAAGAAGATGTCTCAACATTTAGAATGATGAACCGGACCCCAAGAGCTTGATCGGCTTGCCCTTGGGGGATTTAGGCGGTTTGCGATCTGGTATCTTCTAGCCCGCCAGTACAATTAATAAGCCGTTGATTTACAACGGCTTTTTTTATTTCTTGTTTGAATTCCTGATTTAGTACCTGTTTTGGTAACCAAATAGTTCTTTGAAGCATTTGCATTGAGTTTATATATTTTTAAGCGTTAATGCTGGGTGAATTCGGGACTACACACTTTTTAAAAGTTTCAGTTCAGCCAGATTTAATGCATAACTTATCAACTTCGATTGTGATGTGGTTTCTATTGACTGTTGCAAACTATTTGCCCAAAAGCAGAGTCAGCGAATTGGCCATCTAATTTTTTAAGAGTGGAAAAACAATCATTAACTGGTTCGTCAGTTAGCAGCGTCTCGTCAAAATATTTCAAGCAAGATATCCACTCTTCATAATCGATTAGTACTTGAAAACCTGCTAACAATGGCTCCGTTATGATGCTTTTTTATCAATGGAAAATCCCCACATGCAAGTAAATTCCATTAACTCTTTTTTGAAGTTTTGCTTCTACGTTCTAGCCATGGCCAGCAGTTTTTTCGTCAATGCGCAATCTGCATATCCCAACATTGAAGACCCCTATCAATGGCTCGAGGAAGTGCAGGCAGAAAAAGCCTTGGCCTGGGTGCGTGAGCGCAACGCTGTTTCGACCTCTCAGCTTCAAGCGCTACCAGTTTTTAAAGACAATCGCGACAAAGTACTGTCGGTTTTAGACAACCGAGATCAAATTCCAAGTGTTTCGCGCAGGGGTGATTATTTTTATAACTTCTGGCGTGATGCCAAGAACCCGCGTGGCTTATTGCGTCGAACGACCTTGAATGAATATCGCAAATCGCAACCGCAATGGGATGTGCTGTTGGACTTGGACGCTCTGGCCAAAGCCGAAGGGGAAAACTGGGTGTGGGGAGGCTCCAACTGCCTGGCACCTGATTACAACCGTTGTTTGATCTCTCTGTCTCGAGGCGGCGCGGGCGCCAAGGTGATTCGAGAATTTGACATTGCAAAACGT
>JBIKJX010000277.1:0-3336 GCA_044360785.1 Limnohabitans sp. | reverse complement strand
TATTTCTTTGGGTGTGCCTTGGGCCAGCACGCGGCCTTCACTGATGATGTAGGCGTGATCACAAATGCCCAGCGTTTCGCGCACATTGTGATCGGTGATGAGTACGCCAATGCCCCGCTCTTTGAGGAAGGCAATGATGCGTTGAATTTCGATGACCGCAATCGGGTCGATGCCCGCAAAGGGTTCGTCCAGCAAGATAAAACGCGGACCTGTGGCCAGTGCGCGTGCAATTTCTACTCGGCGCCGCTCGCCACCCGACAAAGCCAAGGACGGTGAATCGTGCAGGTGATCGACACGCAAATCTTTCAGCAACGCTTGCAGTTTTTCTTTGATGGCGGGTTCGCTGAGCGGCTTGCCGTTTGCGTCGTGTTGCAACTCGAGCACTGCGCGAACGTTTTCTGCCACCGTGAGTTTTCTGAAAATAGAAGCCTCTTGCGGCAAATAGGAAAGGCCCATGCGCGAGCGGCGGTGAATGGGCATGCGCGTCACGTCTTCACCATCGATCAAAATTTGACCGCCATCGTTGCGAACCAAACCCACAATCATGTAAAAGGACGTTGTTTTGCCGGCGCCGTTGGGGCCCAACAATCCGACCACTTCGCCTTTTTCGACTTTCACTGAAACATCAAAGACCACCTGCCGACTGCCATAAGACTTTTGCAAATGACGCGCTTCTAAACTGCTGACGTCGGTGGCTTGGCTCATGGTTTGTCGCTGCCGATGCGTTGGCTGGGTTTGAGAGGCGTGCCGGTAGGGGCGGGGGGCGTCTCATTGGTTTTGGCACGCGGTGTGAGCGTGGCCTTGACGCGTTGACTGCCGCTTGTGCCGGTGGCGGTATTGGCTTTGCCATCGACCATGAAAACTTCGGTGGTGTTGTTCAGCACAATTTGCTGACCCTGAATGCGATCGGCCACCACAGTTCCGCGCAACAAACGCAACTCTGCGCGGGTGGTCAAGGTGAGGGTGTCTTCTTGACTGTTGTAGACGGCGGTTTCGGCTTCGCCTTCGGAATACTCGTCTAAACCTTCACGTTTTTGTCGGAAGAAAATTCTTTCGCCAGGTTCTGCAGAGAGCTTTGCAATTTGATGGCCTTTGCTGTCTTGCTTGACTTCCATGCGCGCTGCTTTCAGCACCATGGTGCCTTTGGTCATGTGCACTTTGCCGTTAAAGATGGTGAGTTGCTTTTGATCATCGTGTTTTAAGGCATCTGCCTCAATGTTCATGGGCTTGTCACGATCGGCTTTTTCCGCAGAAGCGCTGAACACCGTCAGGGCGGTGAACAATGCAAATGGCAAAGCGAAGGACAATGTGATGAACTTGATTTTCATAAGGGCGCGAATCTTGCTTGATTGTAGGCGCTCAGAGAAAAAACACATCTGTTTGGCAGAAAAATCACAAAAAAAAGCCCGCCGAAGCGGGCTGATGTGCAACACCTTGAAAAAGATCAGGCGCGACCTTGGCGAACTTGTGCCAACAGGGAATCGGCCACTTGCAAGGCGCGGTCCATGTTGCCTGCCAAAGTGCCATCAATGTAGAACCGACCCGCTACACCCAAGGAAGGCACGCCTTCAATTTTGAAATCGTTTTGTAACTGAACAGCGCGTTTGACTTTGCTGGCCACACCAAATGATTTGAAGGTGTCTGCAAACTTGGCTTTGTCAACGCCCTGTTTTTCAATCCAATTTTGAATGCTGGCGTCGGTGTTCAAAGTCAAGCGCTCAACATGAATGGCTTGGAAAACTTTGCCATGAATTTTTTCAAGCAAGCCCATGGCTTCCAGGGTGAAATACAAACGTTGCTGAGGTGCAAAATCGTCGCGAAAGGCAACAGGCATTCTGCGAACCACCACGTCTTTGGGTGCGTTTTTGACCCATTGCGCAAAGGCTGGTTCGAAGGCATTGCAATGGGAGCAGCTGTACCAAAAGAATTCAATCAATTCAATTTTGCCAGCCTCAGTTTCACTGGGCAGCACGCGGTCTAATTTGATGAAATCTTTGCCAGCCACAAACTTGGAAGGGCCCTGTGCAAATGCAGGCGTGCTAAGACCCAACGCGCCCAGTGTGGCGAGAGAAAATTCACGACGTTTCATGGTGACGCTCCTGAAATGAGATATTTATTTTTGAACGCGAACCAATGCTGCGTCCATGCCATTGGAATCTAAGCGAGTTTTGATTTTTTCGGCTTGTTCTTTGTCATCAAAGGGCCCGCTTCTGACACGATAAATGATACGGCCTGCTTGCTCGCGTTCGCTGACCTTGGATTCAATACCCATCATGGACAACTTGGCTTTCTGGGCATCGGCATCGGTGGCTGACTTAAAAGCACCGGCTTGTACAAAGTAAGTAAAGGGGTCGGCGGTGTTGCTGGTTTTAGGCGCAGCTGATTGAGGGGCGGCGGGTTGTGGTGCGGCTGGTTGGGGCGTTGCTGCGGGTGGGGGTGTGCCTGCCAACGGTTTGTTTTTTGCGGCATCGGCCAAAGGATCTGCGACCACAGCGGGTGCAACAGGCGCTGTAGGCATGGCGGGCGAAGTCGTCGAAGTCGTTGGGTTGGAGGCGGGTGTTGCCGCATTGGCCGGCGCGCCATCGGCAGCACCTTCGGGTGGACTGGCAGGCTTGGCCTGAATGGCGCTATTGGGGTTCCAATCTTTGTTCTTTTGTGCTTCAACCGCATCTTGTTCAGCCGAACGGCTGAGGTTCTTGTTGCTGAAGGGCATCGGAACCTTGGTGACATACATGGCCACACCCAGTGCCACAGTCAAGCCAATGACCAGGCCCAGAATAAAACCCAGCAAGGTGCCGCCGCGTTGGCTTTGAATGGATGAGTGAGTCATGGTGTCGATTCTGATGGAACGGTTTAACTTACATCTGTTCAGGTGCGGAAACACCCAAAATTTTCAAGCCATTTTGCAAAACTTGTGCGCATGCAGCCACCAGTGCCAAGCGCGCCAGTTTTTGATTTTCGTCATCCACCAAAATGCGTTCAGCATCGTAATAGCTGTGATAGCTGGCGGCCAAATCACGCAAGTAGAACGTGACATCGTGCGGTGCAAAGTCTTGCGCAGCAGCGGTCAGCATGTCGGGGTACTTGGCCAACAGCAACATCAGGGCCTGCGCTTTGGGATTTTCCAAGCAAGATAAATTGGCTTGGCTTAAGTTGGCCACATCGCCACCCCAAGTGCGCAAAATAGAGTGAATGCGCGCATGTGCATATTGCACGTAGTAGACCGGGTTGTCGTTGTTTTGCGCCAAAGCCAAGTCAATGTCAAACACGTATTCGGTATCGGGCTTGCGGCTCAGCAAGAAGAAGCGCACTGCGTCTTTGCTGGTCCACTCAATG
>JBIKJX010000275.1:0-3365 GCA_044360785.1 Limnohabitans sp. | reverse complement strand
AATGTCTTTGGTTTGGCCACGCCGAGGGATGATGGCAAATCGAGAGGGCGTGTCTTTGTAAAAACGCACCACATGCTTGCCCTGCGCCAGCATATCGGGGTCCCAATAAAGCGGGAAGTCGTTCAGGATGGCGTAGTTTTCTGTGTAGGCCATGTCGTGCGGTAAGCGGGGACCTGGCAGTGGAATGGGCACGTAATGGACCAGTTTGTCATGCTTGTCGACAACACCATAGTGCATGTAAGGGGCGTGTTTAGAGTAATTGAAAAACAACAACTCGCCGGTTTGTTCGTCGACCTTGCAATGCGCTGAAATGCCATCAATCGGCGACCAAGGGCACAGACCTTCATCGTTGAGTGTGAGGGGGTCAAGGCGATAACCTTCGCCGCACTGATAAAAGGTGGTGAGTGCGCGACCTGCATGAACCACCACGTCGGTACTGGAAGAGTCCTTCAAGCTGCCATGCGCGCCCCATCCAGTGCGTTCCGACAGTGCAGGGTCAGCCATGAGGCCCGCCCACAACGAACGGCCTGCTTCCATTTCTGCTTGCAGGCCTTTGGTTTGGACAAAGCGATTTCGATAGGTGACTTTGCCATCTTTGAAGGCGGCCATGTGGAGCATGCCATCGCCATCAAAGGGGTGGTATTTGTCTTTGGCTTGGAACAGTGGATTTTCGGTGTTGCGAAGATAAACACCATCGATGTCTTTGGGTATTTCGCCTTCCAGAACTTGCAAGTCGGTCGCGTCGATCTCTTCCCAAAGAGGCGTCCAGGCACCTTGTAAGTAGGGGTGATCGCCTGCAACGATGTCGCCATCGTAGGTGTTGATAACTTCTTTTTTCACAAAGCAAGTCTCCACAAGTGAAATTACTTTTGAACACTAAGTAACTTGTGGCAAACCCGCAAGGGGGAATACGATAGGCGACAGTAACCAAAGTGACTGATTGGCGGGTCACTGACTTGTGTAAAGGGGGGGTGTATGGTGCCTCCGACAGGAATCGAACCTGTATCTAGCGCTTAGGAGGCACTCGTTCTATCCATTGAACTACGGCGGCGGAAACGGCATTTTACAGGCACGCCATGAGGCCTGTCATTTGCTTGCAAAAGACCCGTCACTTGCTCATCATGCGCATGGCATCTTCCAAACCTTTGAGCGTCAGGGGGAACATGCGGTTGCTCATGAGCTGTTGAATGACTGCAATGCTTTGGCGGTACTGCCACACCCCTTGCGGTTCTGGGTTGATCCAAGCAAATTTGGGGAAGGTGTGGGTGAGGCGTTGTAGCCATTCAGCACCCGCTTCCTCATTGTTGTATTCCACACTGCCACCGGGCTGCAAAATTTCGTAGGGGCTCATGGTGGCATCGCCCACAAAGATCAATTTGTAATCTTTGTTGTACTTGCGCAAGATGTCCCAAGTGGGGAATTTCTCTGCATAGCGGCGCTTGTTATTCTTCCACATGAAGTCGTAAACACAATTGTGGAAGTAATAAAACTCGAGGTGTTTGAACTCAGCTTTGGCCGCTGAAAACAATTCTTCCACGCGCGCAATGTGATCGTCCATGGTGCCGCCCACGTCCATCAGCAGCAAAACTTTCACGTTGTTGTGACGCTCTGGAATCATCTTGATGTCCAGATAGCCTGCGTTGGCAGCAGTTGCGCGAATGGTGTCAGGCAAATCTAATTCTTCTGCAGAGCCTTCGCGTGCAAATTTGCGCAAACGGCGCAAAGCCACTTTGATGTTGCGCGTGCCAAGTTCTTGGGTGTCGTCGTAATCGCGGTAAGCACGTTGCTCCCAAACCTTGACGGCGCTTCGGTTGCCACCTTTGCCGCCGATGCGGACACCTTGCGGGTTGTAGCCCCCATTGCCAAAAGGCGAAGTACCCCCAGTGCCAATCCATTTGTTGCCACCCTCGTGGCGCTCTTTTTGTTCTTCGAGACGTTTCTTCAAGGTCTCCATGAGCTCGTCCCAGCCCATTTTTTCAATGGCGGCTTTTTGCTCGGGTGTCAGTTCTTTTTCTAAGATTTTTTTCAGCCAATCGAGGGGCACCTCTTTGGTGAAGTCGGTCAGCATCTCGACGCCTTTGAAATAAGCACCAAAGGCTTTGTCAAACTTGTCGTAGTGCTTCTCGTCCTTCACCATGACGGTGCGGCTCAAATGGTAGAAATCATCGATGCTGCAGGCATCTGAAGCAGGACCCACCACGTTGGCTTGCAAGGCTTCCAAAACATTGAGGTACTCGCGAACCGACACCGGCAATTTGGCGGCACGCAAGGTGTAAAAGAAATCGATCAGCATGGCTTATTCCTTTCGACTGGCTTGCCATCGCTTGGCCAATTGCAAGCCAAGACCGCCACCTAAACCCACCAACACAATGCCACCAATGCTGTTGATGTCATAGCCGCTGGCAAACACATCCCAGCCAATGAGTCGGCCAAGCCAAAAGCCAAGCAAGGCGCCGCCGACAAAACCGACGGCATCAGACAAACCTTCTTCAAGTAAGTTGCGTGACATCGTAATCAGCGGTTACGTTGGTTCATGAACACCAGCTTTTCAAACAAGCTGACGTCTTGTTCATTTTTGAGCAGGGCACCCACCAGTGGCGGTACGCTCACTTTTTGATCGGCACTTTGAAGCGCTTCCAATGGAATGTCTTCCGCCACCAACAACTTGAGCCAGTCGAGTAATTCGCTGGTGGAAGGTTTCTTTTTCAGGCCAGGCAAACCGCGCACATCGTAGAAGTTTTTAAGGGCGACTGTCAGCAGTTCCTTTTTCAAATCGGGGAAGTGAACATCCACAATTTGCTTCATGGTTTCTGGCTCAGGAAACTTGATGTAGTGGAAGAAGCAACGACGCAAAAACGCATCGGGCAATTCCTTCTCGTTGTTAGAAGTGATAAACACCAAGGGGCGTGTTTTGGCTTTGATCAGTTGGCGTGTTTCGTAGCAATAAAACTCCATACGGTCAATTTCGCGCAGCAAGTCATTGGGGAATTCAATGTCGGCCTTGTCAATTTCGTCAATGAGAATGGCCACAGGCTCTTCTGAGGTGAAGGCTTGCCAAAGCACACCCTTGATGATGTAGTTTTCGATGTTTTTGACTTTCTCGTCGCCCAACTGACTGTCTCGCAAACGGCTCACGGCGTCATATTCATACAAGCCTTGTTGCGCTTTTGTGGTGGACTTGATGTGCCATTGAATCAGTTTCAGGCCAAGTGCCTCGGACACTTCCTCGGCCAACATGGTTTTGCCGGTACCAGGCTCGCCCTTGACCAGCAAGGGACGCTTCAAGGTGATGGCGGCATTGACGGCCAGCTTTAAATCTTGCGTGGCGACGTAGTTTTCGGTCCCTTGGAATTTCATAATTTGGT
>JBIKJX010000274.1:0-3369 GCA_044360785.1 Limnohabitans sp. | reverse complement strand
GCAACAACGCGCAGCCTTGAGCGTCCCAATAGGACTGCAGTTTCAAAATAATTTGTTGGAAGGTCAACATGGCTTCAAAATGAGAACGCCCCCGAACAGCGGCGGCAACCCTTGATTTTAAAGCGCCCGAGCCCCTGAGCGACGAGAAATAAAGCCCAAAATCAGAACAATTGCTGCGCAAAGGACCCAAAGCGGTGTCAATCCCCAACGCGAAGTCCAATGGGCATAGGGCGTGAGGCCGTTGCGCCCTTCAAACTCAAGAACCAAAGCGCCGCGCGTCAGTGCGGGCAGGGCGGCCTTCACCTGTCCTTGGTGATCGATCCACGCGGTGGCACCCGTGTTGGTGGCCCGAATAACGGGCCGCTGAAACTCTAGCGCCCTGATGCGCGAAATAGCCAGGTGCTGCGGCAATGCCGTACTGTCGCCAAACCAGGCCAAGTTGCTCATGTTGACCAAGACGGTTGGCGACTGTGAATCGTTGGCAAAGTACTGCGCCACTTCCTCGCCAAACAAGTCTTCATAGCAAATTTGCGGCAACAAGCGCTGACCTTGCCAACTCAGGACAGTGGGCGCAGGTCGGTCATGCACAAAGTCACCCAAAGGCATGTTCATCATGCGCACAAACCACTGAAACAAGGGGGGCACAAATTCGCCAAACGGAACGAGATGGTGTTTGTCGTAGCGGTACAACCAGTTTTGTGAGGCTGCGTCGGCTTTAGGCGCTTTCGAGGCATTGCTTGCATGGGCGTCCTGCGGCCCAATGGCAACCACTGAGTTGCTGTAGCCCTCGCCAGCGCCGCCCAAAGGCACGCCAATCAATGCCAATTGCGGCGCTTGTTCGGAAGGCGCAAATTTGTCCTGCAATTGCTGCCAATAAAAGCGTGGCAATTGCTGCGGTAAAACGGGAATGGCAGTTTCAGGTGTCACCACCAAAGCTTCTGTGCTTAACAACAACTGCTCGCTGTACCACTGAATGGCCATCTTCACGCCTTGACCGGGAATGAACTTTTCGTCTTGCGGAATATTGCCTTGAAGCAAGCGAACCGACATGCGTCCAGCCGTCTCAGAAAACGAAGTACCCGCAGTTTGAAGTGTCCAAGGCAGCACGCCTCCCACGCCAATAACAGTGAGTGCAAGCCAACGCCACGCATGCGTTCGCTGTGCCATGAACATGGCCACATTGATAGGCACGGCCATGCCGATAAAAATAGCCACGGCACCCACACCGTACACACCCACCCAAGGTAAATAGGTCGCCAGCCAACTGTCAGTGTGCGCGTAGCCCGCAGCACCCCAAGGAAATCCTGTCAACCACTGACCGCGGCACAACTCGGCCAAGGTCCACAAGGCTGCAAACAAACTGGCACCCGCCAAGCCTTGTCGAAGCACATCCCAGGTCAGACCAGCCTCTATGTTGGCGTAGCGGGCTTCGTTGTTTCGGTCACTTAAAACCCAGCGCCTGTAAAGCGCGGCCCAGACGCCACCCGCGATGGCAAAGTAAATGGACAAAGCCATGGCCAACAGCAAAACAGCCAACGCAGAAAGCCAAGAGGGCAAGCCGCCATACCGGTGCATGGACACATAAAGCCAGCCCCATGTGGCCACCATGGCACTGCTTGCAAAAAGACCAGACAGCCAAAATGCATGAAGCCACAAACGCTTTTGTGGACCTTCGCGAGAGACCACGCGCAACAACAATGCGCCTAGCAACGCCATACTGAGGCATTGCAAAAAGCCAGAAGCTTGCCCCGAAATTTGAAGGGCATCACCTGCTAAAAAAGCAGGCCACGCCATAGAAAAACCATGCAGTACGCCCGCCAAAACGGACATGAGCCATGGCCACAAGATCATTATTTATTTTTGTGGGTGGGCGAGACCTTGAACCAACGTACCGCACCACCGCGGGTGTGCAGCACTACAAAATCAAGGCCCGACAAAGTGAATTTTTCACCGCGCTTGGGCACGTGCCCCATTTCGTGCGCGATGAGTCCGCCAATGGTGTCGAAGTCGTGTGTTTCTTCGTTTTCCACATCGGGGTTGAGCTTGACGCCAAAAGCTTCCGAGACGCGTTCCAGCGAAGTGTCGCCACTGACGCGATACGTCTGATCAGCCAATCCAAAGATGTCGCCTGCGTCATCGTCGATGTCAAATTCATCTTCAATTTCGCCAACGATTTCTTCCAACACATCCTCGATGGTGATGAGGCCAGCGGTGCGGCCAAACTCATCGATGACCATGGCCAAGTGTTGGCGGTTGTAACGAAATTGGCTGAGCAAATCGTTCAGGCCCTTGCTTTCGGGCACAAACACGACGGGTCGCAACAAAGCGCGAATATTGAGTTCGGGCGCGCGTTGCAATTTCAATAAATCTTTGGCCATCAAGATGCCAATGATGTTTTCACGATCGCCCTCATACACCGGAAAACGCGAATGCGCGGTGTCAATGATTTGATTCAACAATTCCTCGAATGGCGCATCAATGGACAGTAATTCCATGCGCGGCGCGGCCACCATGGCGTCCCCCGCTGTCATATCGGCCATGCGAATGACGCCTTCCAACATGGCCCGACTTTCAGCGTTGATGATGCGGTTGTCTTCGGCTTCTACGAGCGTCTCAATGAGCTCGTCTTTGGAGTCTGGGCCGGGATGAATGAACTCGGCCAATTTTTGGAGAAATGAGCGCTTGTCTTCTCGCGCAGGGTGTGGGTCGGACACAGTGAGGGTGGCATTTTGCCGTTGTTGCGAAGCCTCTAGGATAGCGGATTAAATGCCAGATTGGTGGCGTGCCTTGCGCACACCCTTTCTAACTTCCTGCATTGTTGACAGCAATTGCATGAATTGTTTGGCGCGAGACTTGATCTGAAAATCCAAATCGGCCATGCCTTCTTCCAACAATTCGTTCATTTGGCTGTCCAAATCGGCAGCTGGCAAGCTTAAATAGGCATCGCTCTCACTCCCCTCCCGCTCCACCCGTGCACCCGCTTTTTTGGCAATTTTGAGCATTGGGGTGTTTTCGCTCAGGGCATGAATGAACATCAATGCCACGCCTTGATTGCGTGCGTGAGTGACCGCGCGCTCAAACAGGCGCGCGCCTAAGCCTCTGCCTCGCAAGCGTACATCGACCGATACGCCAAACTCGGCGCACGTTGACCATTCCGGGTCGACTGAGAACGCCAAATGGGCCATGGCCAGTAACTCGAGGCGACGATTGAACACCCCATAAATGTCATCACGTTCAAAGTTGAGGTGATTGACATAGTTTTCAATTTGCTCGTCGGTGGCAGGGTAGCCAAAGCGCAAGTAACGGTCTTGCGCATTCATACTTTTCAGGTGCGCCATCATTTTGGGGCGATGTTTTTCGTTCAGGATT
>JBIKJX010000025.1:0-12165 GCA_044360785.1 Limnohabitans sp. | reverse complement strand
AACCGTCCCTACCGGCGCAGGTCCCGACTCTGTGGTTTGCGCAGGCGCGGCGCCTTCACGACCACTTCCAGGACTTTGAACATCGGGACGGTAATACCGGCTGACTGCGCTGTGATCAGCCCCCATCCGTCTTTCCATGATGCCATCAACAACCGCTGCCAGAGCGACGCTGTCGGAGGTGCCCAACAAAGAAGCTTTGCTGGAAACAATGATGGACATTTGCATGGGTGAGCAAAAGTTACCATTTTTTTTCAACCAGTCGATGGCCTTGGCTTCCCGCTCTCGCGGATCGTGAAGGGTCAAGGCAAGTTGTCTAAACTCCGCAATGACGCATGACCCAGTAGGCACGGCAGGGGCAGGCGCCGCAGTTCTGGGTCGGGTCTGCGCGTGCGCTGAGACAACCATCAGTAAACTGAAAGCACATCCTAGCCAATACTGATAGCGATGGTTTTTCAATGACTCTACTTTCATTGCGTTTGCATCAGACCCACTTCGGCCTAATCTAATTGATTTCGACCGAAACATTCAGCCACAAAATCTAATCGACAGATGACGGATTAACTTGAGTGGCTGAAATTTCAAAATCTGCATTGCCCCACCGACTTGGCACCCCGTTGCCAGCAAGGCCCGGTAGTCTTTCGCGCCATTTTGGGAATGCCCTTCATGTCAATCACAATGGGTTGACCCAAAAAGCTTTTGACCCCTTGTTTGTCCATCTCCAACTTGACCACCCAGGCTTTGCGTTGGTTGTCGTTGTCGGTTTCTTTCATGACAAAGTTGCCGACGCTGAACAGAATGGGTTTGCCTTTGTACAGACCCACGTCTTGCGTCACGTGAGGGTGTCCCCCAATGACGGCGTCTGCACCCGAATCAATCATCAGCTTGGCCAATTGCCATTGGCGTGGGTTGCCCTTCAGTTCATTTTCCCAACCCCAATGCATGATGGGAATGACCAGATCGACTTTGTGGATGGCCCTTGCCGCCAATATATCGGCCACCACCTGCTGGTCTTCGCTCCAAGCAACGCCCGGCAAATTGTGGCCAGCTTCAAAACTGCGGGGCTGAAATTCGTTGTAACTTAAAACGGCAATGCGAAGGCCTTTGCGCTCAAAGATCAGAGGCGCATGTGCCTCCTTTAAATCGCCAGCGGTGCCTTTGGTAGACACCACGCATTCCAAATTGGTGATGCGAATATCGGCTTTGGAAAAAAAACTTTCAAAGTCAGCAAAGGGATCGCCTCCTTTGGCAATGAGCTCGCCCGCGTCATCGTCTAGGGTGCTATCGCCAGCAAAAACTAGGCTAACCAGCGGATTGGCTTGGGCCAAGCCCATCTTGTTAGTTTGGGCGAAGCCCAAAGGCAAAGCAAGCCAGCTTGAAAGAAGAAAGCAAGCGACACAGCGCATCATTTTGAAAGAGGGCGAGATCATGGTGAAACCGTACTTAGCCAGCAACTGTAAATAAGTTCGCGCTCTACGGGGCCACCATACACTCGCTGCTCACCTGTTAAGGCATAGGGTTTGGGAGCGTTGGGAAAGGGCCCAGCATATTTGACATGCTGTAACAAAGTCGGCCGAGGTTGCTGATCTAAATAAGCATAGATCAATACATGCTCTAACTTTGAATTGGTTTCAGTTAAAACCATCTTGAAAAAGAACCGCCCGCCAATGTCAACGGTGGGGACCGAATAGGGGTCTTGGGTGGGTGTTGCTTTTAACTTGTAAGTGGTACCGGCGTAGCTAACGTCGCATTGCAACAAATGACCTGCAACACTGGGCAAAACAAAACAAGCTGACAGCAGAAACACGCCCATACAGCGAGAGATCTTTGCAAGTGTAGATGGACAACGAATTGGCTTAGCCCTCGTTTGAAGCGTCTACTTGCTTAAACTGAACGATGTTGCCCTCAGGATCCCAGCCATCTAGCACCACAAAGCCACGAAAACGCCAGGCTTGCTTGAGGGGTTTCAAAAATCCACCGGTGGCTTTGGCAGCGGCACGTACCACTTCCAAATCATCGACCACAAATGTTGGCTTCATGGCCGATTCATCGCGCGGCACAGGTGGCGTCGCAATTTCAATGCTTTGCGCATAGGCTTTAGAAATGGCATGCACCACAACTTCGTGCCCTGCTCCCACCAGCAGGTCGTGCGTTTTATCGGACTTTGCGACCTTTAAGCTGAGCGCTTGTTGGTAGAACTCAGATACTTTTTCTTTGTTCTTCGCAAAGATGACCACGCCTTGAAGTGGCGATTTTTTGATTGAGGGCATATCAGATTTATAGAGCGGTCAAATCAAGGCCCATCATAGCCATATCCCAAGACTGATGTGCACAAGCTGAGGCTTTACTGACGACGTCCTTCAATTCTGAGGGGGGGTACTTGAAAATCATGCATGCCATAGGGGCCAACCACCTCACCCCTTAGGAAATTGCCTTCAACCCTTGCAATCACCGACCTCAATTGGCCTTCGCTGTTGACAAAACTAAAGTGCAAGTCATGGCCGTCCATACGGGCACCTAACAAGTTTTGTTGTTTGCTGTTTTGCTGAAGCGTGCCGCCCACTCTTTGAAAGACCTGATCCAACTTTAAGGTAGCGAGCCCGCTACCCTCTAGGCCAGAAACAGACCACACACCCTGAGCTATGGCTGGCACCGTCCAAAAATAACCGGTGCCCTTGGCAACACGAATGACCTGATCGGGCTCCCAATCGCCCATTGAAAATGTATTGGACAGAATGCGCGTGCCCGGTTTCATGGCCAACAAAGTAGGACGCAGCTGTAAATTGAGCTCTTCCAACAAATACAAGGTCACCACCGTTGCTTTAGAAAAATCTTCTTTAAAAATATCACCGTGCACGATGTGAACTTTGTCAGCAACACCTGCACGCTGTGCATTGCGA
Organism: Limnohabitans sp.; assembly: GCA_044360785.1. GTDB lineage: Bacteria > Pseudomonadota > Gammaproteobacteria > Burkholderiales > Burkholderiaceae_C > Limnohabitans_A. The sequence continues at coordinate 9,268 of JBIKJX010000025.1, read as the reverse complement.
TTGGCCAGGTTTGCCAAATCTCTGTTGTACTCAATTCCCCAAGCACGGGCCTTGAAACTTTGCGCTGCAGCAATTGGAATTTTTCCATCGCCTGCACCCAAATCAACCAACAGGTCATTTGGCCCCACATTGGCCGCTTTCATTAATTCATGGGCTAAGTCATCGCTTGTAGGAAGCCACATCACATCCTTGCCCATCTGGCCACGCTTGGGCACATAGGTTTCGGTTTTGATCGAAATGCACGCCTGCAATCCAAGAACAGTTGCTGCGATCACAAGCAATCTGGCTAATGAAAAAATATTCCAGTGAGTCATGTCTTAGCGCTTTAGAACATCCAATTGATTTACAACTTTCGAGCAACCCAAAAACTAGCCCCTTGAGGACCATACTGCTCGGCATGCTCTACATCGCGTGCTAGGTAAAAGCCTTGGCCCGTTGCGTAGGTCTGTGCGGTTTCGCCCAACTTTAAAGTGACCTGACCTGCCGCAACCTGTACCCTGACATCGTAGGGGTGAGTGTGGTTTGGAATTGACAAGTTGGGTTCCCAATCTTTTTGAATGATCTCGTCAAAGCCATCGTCCATGGCTTGGCTTGTAAATTCAATTAAGTTGTCGTGAGACTTCATGGCACTTTCTCGCTCAAAAACGCTACCGTATCAGAAATTAAATCAATTGGTTTTAACCGAAGTAGGCGAATCATCGTTCATGAGGCTCTGAATGCGACTGGCAGCCTCTAGCAAATTGATCAAATTCTCCTCGTTCATCGGCTCAAAATGCTGAGAGACGGATGGGTGAACAAATAAATGACCACTGTCTGATCGATAAATCCAGCCCTTTTCTATCAAGGACTCCACCTTGCGGCGAACGGTCTCTCTAGGAATACCCGTTGCGTCAGCAATGGACAGTGCATTGCATGGTCGAAGCACTTTGGCGTGGGCTTCAATGTCATCCAGGGCAAAAGCGTCGTTGTCCTTGGCAAGCAACCACGCGCCAACATTGTGCGTGGCAATTTCACCAAGCACCATGGCCATGACAATGTCGCCCTTGAACACAGCATAGATAGACCGCAACAAGGGCAATGTGAATCCAGACATTGCCAGTGACACTCTGTGCCGCTCAGATTTAAGGCGCTCTTGGTTCAACGACGTTAGTTTTGTACTCATATACCCATTTTGGGGAATTACCCCAACACTGCTTTGGTGGCAGACCTTAAATTGCAATCTTGCCGCATGGCCATGTTGCCTATCTTCAATGATTAGACGCAATTTTGACGGGTGCAGTCAAGCGCAGAACTTTATCAGGAGACAAAGAATGAATACCTTAGAACTCGACATCGTCAGCCCCATGGTTTATGCCAATCCTGCTTTGCTGCATGAGCGCTATGAAAGGTATCGCAAAGACGCACCGATTGCTTGGATTGAACAGGAACCCTATCGGCCATTCTGGGCCCTGACCCGACATGCCGACATTGTAGAAATCGAAAAGCAAAACACGCTTTTCATCAATGAACCGCGTCAAAATTTGGTGCCACGGCAGGTTGAGGACGCAACCCTGGCACTCATGGGAAAACGAACAGCCGCAGTCCGAACCATGATCGACATGGACGAACCTGACCACCGAAAATACCGCAACGTGGCACAAAGCTGGTTTTTGGGTTCTGGTGTGACGCGTTTTCAGGGCAAGGTGGAAGAGATTTGCACCACCTGGATTGAAAAAATGAAAGCCTCTGGACCCGAGTGCGATTTCTCCAGCGAGATTGCCAACTTTGTTCCTTTGGCCGTCATCATGTGCATTCTGGGTTTACCAGAAAAAGACATGCCTTTTGTTCTGAAAAGCACACAGCAACTGTTTGGCGCCAGTGACTCAGACATGAAAGACGAGAACAACGACTATGGCGTGACTGTGTTTCATAAGCTCATGGAATATTTAGGTCAATTGGTGGCAGACCGACGCCAAAATCCTACCGACGATTTGGCCAGTGTCATTGCCAACGGCATGGTCGATGGCGCGCCCATGGCCATGCTCGAAACTTTGTCCTACCTCCTCATCACAGCCACTGCGGGTCATGAGACTACCTCATCGGCATTGGCGGGCGGCATGCTTGCATTCATTCAGAACCCCGATGAAATGAAAAAACTAGTGGCCCAGCCAGAACTGTGGGACAAAGGGGCCGATGAAATTGTCAGATGGGTCACGCCAATTCGTCACATGATGCGCACCGCAACGCAAGACTATGTGCTTCACGGACAAACCATTCGCGCAGGCGATAGCATTGGCCTGATGTACCTCTCTGCCAACCGAGACGATGCTGTTTTTACAAACCCCTACGAATTCAATGTTGAGCGTCCCGCATCTCGCCATCTGGCCTTTGGCATTGGCGCTCACTTCTGTTTGGGCCGTTTGTTGGCCTTGACTGAAATAAGAACATTTTTCAAGCAACTGTTGCCTCAACTGGCATCGATTGAGTTAGCGGGCGAGCCTCAATTTGCACAAAGTAATTTCATTGGCACCCTGAAAAAACTGCCTGTTCGCTACAGTTTCAAGTGAAGATACGCATCTCAGTTTCTAAACTTAAATTGATGAGGCCCTGATGTATCGCATATTGACGTTGATGGTGGTTTTTTTCTTGGGTCTAAGCAACCACAGTCTGGCTCAAACCGCGCCGGATGCACGGCAGGGTTTTGTCGATTTCATTCAAGAGAAGCAGGCCTTTCACATAGGCACCTTGGCTTATCTGTGGGGCTACCCCATTGTCGATATGACCAAGCAAATGCACAACGAAACAAACCAAGTTTCAGCAAACCAAGCTGTGCTTGCGCCCGTCAATCAATTCTTTCGAAATGAAAACTTAATCACGCCGTCCACCGCCGGTGAACTCCGTGCGCCCAACAACGACACCTTGTACTTGAGTGGCTGGTTTGACTTGTCTAAAGAGCCTATCGTCATTGACGTACCCGATACAAAGAATCGCTACTACACCCTGGCCATCACTGATTTTTTCAATGAAGTGACGCACCTAGGCAGACGCACCACAGGTACCAAGGCTCAATCATTTGCCCTGATTGGCCCCACTTGGAAAGGTACCCTCCCCTCCCATGTGAAGGCCGTTCAATTGGCCACCCAAAAGGTCTGGATATTGGGCCGGATTTCAGTCGCAAGTGTGAATGATTTACCGGTGGCCAGAGCGCTATTGCGAAGCTTTCATTCAACACCCTTGTCGCAATGGCAGAACAAGCAGCCAGGTAGCAAAGGTTTGGCAGCATCCAAAACAGAACCTCAAGAAGCGACCAAGTCAAACCCCTTGGGCACACTGGCCTTCTTTCAAATTTTGAATCAGTGGCTGCGTGACAATCAGGCCAGAGCAAGCGAAGCGTCAATGGTGCGATTGTTTGACCAAATTGGGGTAGGTCCACAATCCAACTTTGATCCTCAAAAATTGGACCCTGCAAGGAAAAGGGGCTTAGAGGCCGCCATTGCAGAAGGGCAAGCTCTTTTAAGAGCCAGCTCTCAACAACCCATGAAAGATGTGCGCAACGGCTGGATCTTTCCATTGGGCTTGGCAGACTATGGCGAAGACTATCTGATGCGTGCTTCCGTGGCTTTTGGTGGCTATGCCAATCGGCCAGAAGAAACCGTCTATGCCGCTCGCACGGTTGACGACGCTGGACAATTGATGACGGGCAATCATCGATACAGAATTAAATTTCCCAAAGGGGCTTTACCCCCAGTGGGCGCATTTTGGTCCATCACGGCCTATGACCTCAAAACCTTTGGTTTGATTGAAAACGCCATACAACGTTACTCTATTGGCGACAGAACTGAGGGCTTGGTTTTTGAAGAGGACGGGTCTTTGTTGATTGACATCGCCCATGAAGCCCCGTCATCCAAAAGCAACAATTGGCTTCCTGTTGGAAAAACGCCTTTTTCATTGGTGGTTCGAATGTACGAGCCAGGCGTCGCTATTTTGAATGGGCAATACAAATTGCCTAAATTGGAAAAGTTGAACTGATGACCGATGTCTTTTTGGCGTTTGGAGACTGACCAACGCAATTGAGCCTTTCTTGGCTTTGACATTCACAGATTTGAAACATTGTCATGATGAACTGGTGAGCAAACGCTCCAATTTTCATGATCATGCATTCCTACAGTCATATTTTTTCTCGCATCAATTTTTCTCTAATCCTCGCATTGTTTTTGGGAGCTTGCGGAGGTTCAGGGTCTGGTACAGATGCCATGAACAGCAACAATTCGATGCAACAAACGCAAACGCCAGGCACGATGACGCTTCCGCCACCTGTTTTGTCGTTTACCGATACCGGCCTGAGTGTGACTGACGGCATCACACGAACTGGCCTGTGGCGAGTAGACGCACCCAGTTTGGAATGGGAATTTTCTCTAGACGAAGGTGTGACCTGGACATTGGGCGTTGGCACTACTTTTGAAGTCAAAGGGGATGGCGCAAAAAAGATTTGGGTGCGTACGCGTGACAATGCAGGTAACAAGTCAGAAATTGTCAAAGTAAGTTGCGTTTTGGACACCATGCCTCCAGCTGCTGTGACGATCAATTCTGAGGTCCAAGGTGTCACAAACTCCCTTAAGCTTTCTGGCATTGAAATGGGCGCAAAATGGGAATATGCACTGGACGCCAAAGGACCTTGGTTGCAGGGTTATGGCGCTGGTTTGGGCTCGCTGGGCAATGGGCTGACCAGTGTTTGGTTGCGTCAGGTCGATGTTGCAGGCAACGCGTCTGAACCACAAATATTCAATTTAAACGCGCCCAATATTTTGGCCCATGAGGCCTCTGGGAATCCTTCACAACCTAGCGTTTTAGCGCTGGGCTACCAAACTTATCTTATTCATGGGGTTGTCCTCAGAGGTGACGCCGACTATGTGCAATGGGAAATTCCAAAAGGACAGCGATTGGTATCGGTCAAACTGTTACAGTACATCTCCGAAGACGCAATATCTTTTTATGCGTTGCAACCCAACCGCATCTTCGATGCAGGCGTAGATACCTCGAAAATGCTGGTTTATGGCCACATGGGCCCCAGTGATTTGTTGCGCAATGTTTTAACCAACCTACCCAAATCGCAATTAGGCGAAGGCTTCATGACCTTGTGGTTTCAGCAAACAGGAACTCAAAACACGCAATATGCAATTGAGGTGGTACTTGCGCCAACAGATTGATCTTGTCGATTTTCAAACCCAATGCATCAAAATAATATTGTTCTAATTTTCGGAAGTGCCCCAGAGGTCACACAAATTAGACAATGGGACTTGTCTCATTTCTCGAGCTGTATTGCTATCAACAATGCGTGGCAAGTCAGGCCCGACTGGGACTATCTTATTTTTCCAGAAGACTTTCCAGATGAACGCAGACCTCAAATTGCGATCGACGCCAATCAACGATTCATTACGGCCGACGAATTTGTAGGTCATCAAAATAGTTTTGGTGGTTTTGTCTATGGCGGTGGCACCATGGCATTCACCGCTGGCTACTGGGCACTTGGTGCGCTGAAGCCAGACATCATTGCTTACATTGGCTGCGACATGGTGTATTCGGTTGAAGCTGGCAAAACAAGTCATTTCTATGGGCAAGGAACGCCAGACCCATTGCGAAATGACATGACGCTTCAGTCATTGGAGGCGAAATCTAATCGACTGATGGCGCATGCCAGTCAGCAACGATGTGCTATTTTGAACTTATCTGATTTGCCAGAATCAAGGTTGACGTTTCCAAGGCTTGCCTTTTCTGAAATTGCAGAAATGATTGAAATTGAAAAATTTCTATGCAAGCAACAAGAATTGTTGGATTCAGCGAAAGTTAGCATGGCGCTCGAAGCAGAACAGCACCTGGGCTATTTTGTGCCGTCTGGAAAGTATTGGGAAACTGCTAAAAAATTCGATCCAGTGAAACTGAAAATGATTGATGACATTTGGATTGATGCATTGTGCTGATGCTTTTTATCTCAGACCTTTTACCTCAGCAAGGCACCAAGATTTGGTTGCTCTGTTCATTTGAGAATTCTGACGATAGAATTTTCAATGATGAATCTACCTCTCACTTTACCTGCTTCAAATCGCTCAGGGCTTCAAACGATTGAGCTTACGGCTCAGCACGAAGCACTTTTGCAAAAATTCTTTGAGCAAAATCCTGATTACTACTTGCAGGTACTGAGTGAACCGCCCAGTTCGAATGAGGCCCATGAAGAAATTCATGCAGATCCTCCGCCCGGTTGGTCTTACACCAAACGTCACATGATTGCCTATTTGGACCAGGCCAACAACATCGCGGCAATGGCCAACGTCGTTCAGGATTTGCTCGCCACACATGTATGGCATGTCGGCTTCTTCATGGTAGATGCCAGTCGCAAAGGAACTGGTGATGCACAAGCCCTCTTCCAAGGAATTGAGACCTGGGCCAAATCGAATGGCGCACATTGGTTGCGGCTGGGTGTTGTTTTAGGAAACACAAGAGCAGAGTCATTTTGGCAATCGATGGGATTTGTTGAGACCACGCAACGCCTTGGCGTAGAGATGGGCCAACGCATCAATACCATTCGCGTGATGTATAAACCGCTTTGCGGCGGCTCAATCGATCAATATCTGGCACTAGTTGAGCGCGATCGCCCCTCTAATACAGAAACGAGCTGATGATAGGAAGCTTGAAGTCATGGAAAAAACTGAAAAGGCCATTCCAATCTTACCCAGCCGATCAATTGCTGCAACGGTTGCTTTTTACCACCGTCTTGGCTTTGAAGGAGGTGCTCACGAGTTTGATGCAGACTACGCCATCCTTCATAGAGGTGAAGTAGAACTGCACTTCTTTAAGCATCCAACGCTATCACCTGAAGCCTCTTACGCTGGCTGCTACATTCGGGTCTCGGATGTCCAAAGCTTCTACCAGGCATTTGCATTCAGTCAATTACCCCGTACTGGTATTCCTCGCATGGATACTGTGGAAGACAAGCCATGGGGTCTTCGCGAATTTGCTTTGATTGATTTGGATGGTAATCTGCTGCGAATCGGTCAAATAATTTAGGAGAACTTCATGTTTGAATGGGTACAAAAAATATTGGGTTCCGATACAAACGAGCCTGAAGCGCTTTCCGAAGAAAAAAAGCGTCAAAGTGACGACGGTGGATCCTCTGCATTTTTATTTGCAAGCACTCACCCTACTCAAAATACAAATAGCACAAGTGATGGCGCTAGCTGCTCTGGCGATGGCGGCGGCGGTGGTGGCGGTGATTGAAGTATTTGCAATAGGCCTTTGCACAGTTTTCAAAAAATCGATATCAAACTATGAAAATTCAAACCACAGACCAATTGCGAGCTTTGTACAAAGCCCCCTCCGAACGTGCTGTTTTAAAAGAACTGACCTACGTCGATCCTCATATCCAAAGATTCATTTCCCTGTCGCCGTTTTTAGTCATCAGCAGTGGCGACCAGCACCATCACATGGACTGCTCACCGCGTGGTGGTGAAGCAGGGTTTGTCAAAGTGTTGGACGAGAAAACAATCATCATTCCTGACTCTCCTGGCAACAACCGCTTAGACACACTGACAAATATCATTGCCACTTCCCAGATTGGCTTGCTGTTCTTCGTGCCGGGAATTGACGAAGTGGTGCGTTTGAACGGCAAAGCTTCGCTTCAAACAGACACCGATCTGTTGATGCACTTTGAAGGAATGAAGAATAAGCCCAATCTGGTCATTCAAGTACTTGTGGAAGCGGCTTACATGCATTGCCCTAAAGCATTGATGCGTTCCAAGTTGTGGGCCATGGAAAGCCAACAAAGCGTTGATGCCATGCCCACACTGGGTGAAATTATCCGTGATCAAACAAAGACTGAAGGCCCTATTGAGTCCCGTGAAGAGATGCTGAAACGCTACATCCCCGACCTCTGAGTTAGAAACGCCACACCGCTTAAGGGTACTTCACTTAATTTGATAGACCCCGACAGAACCACTGACCTCATAACCAACCACCAACAACGCTATGCCTGTGGGGCTTTGTGCAGCTGGAATAAATTTCAAACCTTCTGGCGAAATATCGCCATCCAAAAGATTGGAAGTGTTGCGAATGTATTGCACCAGTCTTGGCTTGCTGGGGTCAGTTATTTTGTACATCATGATGGCACTGGCGCGCTCGAGTGCCACAAATGCATAGGTCTCGGCGCCAACTTGGCCAACCACAATCGACTCGGGCTCAGGACCTTTGTTGTCCAGTCGTCCTAACAATTGGTCTGCTTTGAGCAAAGCCAAAGCATTTTCAGTGTCGTCTGTTGCGTTCTTGTATGCGGCACGCTCAACTTCTTCGCCCGAGTCAAATACTTGAGCGCCTGTTCTTGCATCCCAAATTGAAAATGAACGCCCACCCAAAACATACACACGATCGAAATCGCCATCACCGTCTGTATCGCCGTAATTTCCACCTGCATGTTTTGTTAGCAAAGTGAGACGGCCTAATTCTTGATCAGATTTAATTGTGTTTACGACATCAACTGGAAATGCTTTTGAGTCAAGGTTAGCAACAATGTCTTTGAAGCGAGCTGTGTCTGCTGATACACCCGTCAAGAAATCACTTCGGTCGTCACCCTCGTTTGCAGTCAAAAAGTAAGTTTTCCCATTCACTGTGTAAGTAGCAATGCCATCAGGCAAATAAACACCATACAAATTGGCATAGTTTTTGAAAGGGGCTGATGTTTTGGGGTTGTTATATTCAGCAGCGCTGGTACCGGCATAGCGATCTGAAGCGGCTATTTTGTATTTGCTGCCGTAGTCTTTAAAGCCGAGCGCAATGATCTTGGTGATCTTTGCATTGACCAAGTCCACTTCTGCGACTGCATTGTTTTCTTGAAGCGTGACAAAAGCGGTTTTGCTGTCAGCAGAAATGGCCACATACTCAGGCTCAAGGTCTTGGGCCACGCTGGCACCTGGCCGACCAATGCGAACAGTTGCGGGCAGCTCGCTGGCACGCTTGCCACCCACATTGAAGTCGCTAAATCCAAGCTGAATAGCGGTATTTGCAGGCACGCCATTGTTAATAGTGATGATTGAAATTGAACCTTCTGGGTCAATGCCATCTTTCATGAATGTGTTGCTCAACTCGCCTTCATTGGCCACGACCAAGTATTTGCCGTTTGGAGAAAATGCAACGCCATCTGGCAAAGCACCGACAGTGACTTTCTTCAAAAAGCTGGGTGTCCCTGTTGTACTCAAATTGTAAAAAGCAATAACGCCTGCTTGGGTCTTGGGCGTGGCTTGAA
>JBIKJX010000273.1:0-3372 GCA_044360785.1 Limnohabitans sp. | reverse complement strand
CTTTTGATGTTACAAAAAATCAGTGGTGAGCGAAGTGTCTGAACGCGTGATTCCCATCATCACCCAGCCCCTCGGCAATTTGGCCATTCCTCAGCCAGGCGCCAACGCATCTTGGCAAAACGGGCAGCACCTGACAGATACGCTGCACCGGCCTTTGCACGATTTAAGAATCAGTGTGACTGATCGTTGCAATTTCAGATGCAGTTATTGCATGCCCAAAGAAGTTTTTGACAACAACTACACCTACTTACCTCAGAGCTCACTCCTCACATTCGAAGAAATTACGCGCGCCGCAACAAGTTTCATTGCATTGGGCGTTGAAAAAATTCGTCTGACAGGTGGTGAGCCACTGCTGAGAAAAAATTTAGAAATATTGATCAGCCAATTGGCAGGCTTGCATACGCTCAATGGCAAACCATTGGACCTGACGCTGACCACCAATGGTTCATTGTTGGCGCGCAAGGCGCAGACCCTCAAAGCGGCTGGACTTAAGCGGGTGACGGTCAGCTTAGACGGCTTAGACGACGCTGTTTTTAAGCGCATGAACGATGTTGATTTTCCTGTCAGCGATGTTCTAGACGGCATCGAGGCTGCGCGCCAAGCAGGGCTCGGCCCCATCAAGGTCAACATGGTGGTTAAGCGCGGCACCAATGAGCAAGAAATACTGCCCATGGCGCGATATTTTCGGGGGCAAAACGTTGCCCTTCGCTTCATTGAATACATGGACGTGGGTGCCACCAATGGCTGGCGCATGAATGAAGTCATGCCCAGCGCTGACGTGCTGGCTTTGCTGCAATCAGAAATGTCTCTCACACCTTTAAGTCCCTCTCAAGCCGGCGAGACGGCAGAGCGTTGGGGCTATTTGAACGCCCAAGGTGAACACGACCCATCCTTGGGCGAAATAGGTTTTATCAGCAGCGTCACCAAGGCCTTTTGCAGTGACTGCAACCGCGCTCGTTTGACCACTGAAGGTCAACTTTATTTATGCCTGTTTGCAACGCAAGGCTACGACCTCAAGCCTTTGATTCGCGGTCAACAGAATCCTGAAAATTTGACGCAAGCCATTGCGAACATTTGGTCGCAACGTTCAGACCGATACTCCCAACTCAGAAGCAGTTTGCCGCATGAAACAAATCACGATATTGCGGGCCACTTGCAACGCAAAGTCGAGATGAGTTACATCGGCGGCTAGAACCATTCACACCATGACAGAACACAGCATCACTGGACTTATTTTGGCGGGCGGTCGCGGCGCACGCATGGGCGGCATTGATAAAGGCTTGCAAAATTTCAACGGGACGCCTTTGACATTGCACACCCTCATGCGATTGCAAATGCAAGACGGCGCGCCGCTTTCAGACATCATGATTGTGGCCAACCGAAACTTATCGGCCTACGAGTCTTTCGGTGTTCAAGTGTGGCCCGACAGCACCGATGGCTTTGCAGGCCCATTGGCAGGTTTTCTAACCGGTTTAGAACGTTGCGAAAGTTCTTTGCTGCTCACTGTGCCTTGTGACAGTCCTTTGTTTCCAATGGACTTGACTCAACGTTTAACTGATGCCTTGATGGCAGAAAACGCAGACATTGCCATGGCCGCTGCCAAAGAAGAAGACGGCAAGATCCGCCCTCAACCCGTTTTTTGTTTGATGCGCGTCAGTTTGCTTGAAAGTTTGGTGAAGTTCATACAGTCTGGTGGCAGAAAAATTGACGCATGGACTGCCCAACACAGCACGGTGATTGTCCCCTTCGATGGTCCCGAGGTTGACCCCCGAGCTTTTTTCAATGCCAACACCTTGGAAGAACTGCACCGTCTCGAAAAAATTTCATGACACACGCCAAGTCCATCGACGAAATTGCAGCCTCACTTCAAGGCTACGACCCACAAGCCTTGCCTGCGCAAGATGTCTTGAAGTTTTTATCGGAGTTGGTCACCGGGGTATCAGAGACCGAATCGGTCAATATTTTTGATGCCTTGGGGCGCATAGTGGCCAAGGATGTCATCAGCCCCATCGATGTGCCACCCCATGACAATTCAGCCATGGACGGCTTTGCCTTCAATGGCAAACAATTGTCTTTAGAAGGGCCCCTCACGCTCAAGGTGATTGGTACCGCACTGGCAGGCAAAGCCTGGCAAGGTCAAGTTGGCCCCAACGAGTGCCTGAAGATCATGACGGGTGCCATCATGCCTGAGGGATTGGACACCGTCATTCCGCAGGAACTCTGCCAAGCCATCACCGCTGAATCGATTCAGTTTGACAGTCGTATTTTAAAAACAGGCGATAACCGCAGACATCGGGGTGAAGACATTGCCAAAGGCAAACCCGCGTTGTTGATGGGTGCTCGCATCAAACCTGCGGCGGCTGGTTTGCTGGCCAGTCTTGGCGTGCCCAAGGTCACAGTTTACAGGCGCTTAAGGGTTGCATACTTTTCCACAGGCGACGAAATACTTAGCTTGGGTGAAGCACCGCGTGAAGGCGCTGTGTATGACAGCAACCGGTACACCATTCATGGCCTGTTGGAAGATCTAGGTTGTCAGATGATTGACATGGGCGTTGTGAAAGACAACCCGACGTTGTTAGAACAAGCCTTTACCCAAGCTGCATCTCAAGCAGATGCCATCATTACCAGTGGCGGCGTCAGTGTTGGTGAAGCAGACTTCACAAAAACCATGATGAAAAAATTGGGCGATGTGGCATTTTGGAAAATTGCCATGCGGCCTGGACGCCCCATGGCTGTTGGACGAATTAAGCAAGATCATCGCTCTGCAGTTTTATTTGGCCTGCCCGGCAATCCTGTGGCTGTCATGGTCACATTTTTGGCATTTGTCAAACCTGCACTCTTGCAAATGATGGGTTGCACCGCAATACCCACGCCCTTGGCAAGAGCCAGAACGCGTGAAGTCCTCAGAAAGAAACCCGGAAGAACCGAGTATCAGCGTGGCATCGTGTCACGAAATTCAGAGGGTGAATTGGAAGTCGTGACCACGGGCAATCAAGGCTCGGGCGTCTTGAGCTCGATGGTGCAAGCCAACGCCCTGATCGTGTTGCAACACACCCAATCGACCGCTCAAATCGGTGATTGGGTGGATGTGCTGATGCTCTAGTGGGAAGCGTGCGCTTGGCCGGCCTCTGAGGGCGTGTCTACTGCCTCTGTTTTGTTCGGGCCAGGCACTGATTTGCGCGCAAACAAGGTGTACATGGTGGGCACCACGAAGACCGTGAGCAAGGTTCCAAAACTCATCCCGCCCACAATGACCCAACCAATTTGAATGCGACTTTCTGCGCCAGCGCCTGTGGCGAGCGCCAAAGGCAGTGCACCCAACACCATGGCGCCGGTGGTCATCAAAATGGGGCGCAGTCGTTGGCCTGACGC